>JAIPGG010000050.1 GCA_021736255.1 Spirochaetales bacterium
GGCCTTCGACCTCTCGTTCTTCGGGTATGCGTTTTGACTACGGTTTCTTCCGGCGGGGAAGATTGCAGCTCACCGTGTTCTTCGCCAAGTTCATCAAAGAGCTGGGGCTGATCATCATTCTGCTTCTCGCTGGAACGGGTAAAAAATCGGCGCTTGAGCTTTTCCAGCTCACTGCTTACCGCTTCATAACGCCCTTTCTATCTGGTGCTTTTCTTCGGTCAAGCTCCGGTAGGCATCGGTGGCTTGCGCAAGTTTTTGTTCCAGTTTTGCAATCCGATTTACGTTCACGCATAGGATTCTACCCTAGATGAAAATTCGTGTCTAGTGGTTTTCGTTTTTTTTCAGGAAATCGTTTGATAATGCAGTCGTTCATGCGAGTGCCAAAAATCGATACCGGTAAGCAGCATTTTCAGCTCTTCCTCGGTTATTTCCCGTACCTGCCGGTGGCTGTTCGGCCAGGGAAAGCGGTGTTTTTCCAGCCGCTTGGTCCACAAGCAAAATCCATTCGCATCCCAGTACAGTGCCTTGAGAATCCGCCGTTGCCGGTTGCAAAACAGGAATACCGCCCCATCTTCAAACGGATTCAATTCCAATTCCTGTTCGACCAAAACGGACAAACCGTTCACGGCTTTCCGCATGTCGGTAACTCCCGGTCGAACGAATAGTCGGGGGAATTTGGTATTCGGGCCAAACATTACCGGTACTCCAGAACATCCAGAACAGTTCGAAGCTGCTTCTGATTGTCAACAGCGGTTTAAAAGTTCCGCTTTTCAACGGTTTAGCGGTTCCGTGTTCATGATAAACTAAAATTCCAGGAAAACACCAAGAGGAAGTCCTGATTTTATCACCGGGAATTCCCGGGAAAAATCAGGGACAGTTGAGACACTGTCCCACTAACTTCGTATCCTTAATCGCATCACTACAAGCGAAAAAGGAGAAAAGGAGAAGTGCTCAACATGTCCCAAATCAATGGTATCAGAAATCTCTTTCAAAAGGGATGGTCTGTAGCGCAAATTTCGAGAGAATTGGAAGTTGATGAGAAAACGACCCGCAAATATATTGCGCTGGAAGATTTCTCACCAAAGCCGCCAGAGAAGATTCTACGGCCGTCGAGACTCGATCCGTTCAAGGCCACAATAGACTCGTGGCTGGAGGAAGATACAAGGAGGTGGTACAAGCAGAGACACACGGCAAAACGCATTCATGAACGGCTCAGGCAGGAGGCGGTCGGTTTTGACTGCTCCTACAACACCGTCCAGAGGTATGTGAAAGCGATAAAACAGTCCATACGGGCGGCCCAAAAAGGCGCTCAGGAGCTGGTATGGCACCCTGGAGAGAGCCAGGGCGACTTCGGTGAAGCCGATTTTACCGAAGGGGGAGAGGTGGTGAGAAAGAAGTACCTCACCCTCTCGTTTGCCTACAGCAACGACAGTTTCACCCAGGTCTTCGGAGGAGAGACCGCCGAGTGTGTTTGCCAGGGTATGAAAGATATCTTCGCGTATATCGGCGGGGTGCCGCCTATCATCGTCTTCGATAACGCCACCGGAGTTGGACGGAGGATTGGAGAGGTCATCCACGAGGCAAAGCTCTTCGAGCGCATGAGAGCTCATTACCGTTTTGAGGTACGGTTCTGCAATCCTGAATCCGGACACGAGAAGGGCAATGTGGAGAACAAGATCGGCTACACACGGAGAAATATTTTTGTTCCCATGCCCTGCTTCGATGAGATCATCGAGTACAATCGCCTGCTCCTCGACCGTCATGAGGAGAAAGCCGAAGAGATCCACTACAAGAAGCTGCAGCCGATCAGTGAGCTTTTCAAGGCCGACAAAAATGCGCTACTGCCACTGCCCGCTCAACCCTTTGATGCATGTCGCTATGAGTATCTGAAGACCGACGGATACGGGAAAGTGAGGATAGACGGGCGGCATTTCTACTCGAGCAGCCCGGAATACAGCAATCAAGAGGTACTGGTGGCGGTGAGAGCTCACAGCATAGACATTCTGGATGCCGAACATAATCTTGTTGTCTCTCATCCTCGCATATTCGGCACAAAACGAAGCGACAGCCTCGATTACCGTACATCCCTTGCGGTGTTGATGAGAAACCCCGGAGCCTGGAGAAACAGCGGAGTGCGAGAGTTGGTTTCCGATCCGGTGAAGGCTCTCATGGACGGTCAGCCGAGAGATGAGCTTGCCTCGACGCTGCGTACACTGAACCGTCTTTCGGTCAGCTATAGCTTCGAGACGGCCCTCAGGGCCCTGGAAGAGGGGATACGTATAAACAAGACGGATTTTCATGCTGCGGCCACTCTCGCAGCCCGAATACACGGCTATGGACTCGAGACGGCCCCGGCGGCCGGCCCCGACTTGAAAAGCTATGACAGCTTTCTTTCCGAGGGGGTGAGCCTCTCATGATTAAATCACCGAAAGAACGCGAGGCTACCCGTCGCGAGATAGGCGAATACGGCAAGAAGTTGATGCTCTCGAGCCAGGTAGTCGAGCTGTGTGAACAGGTAGCCACTCCGAAGCAGGAAGAGTTCCTTCTTCGCGTCCTCTCGAATGAGCTCGAGAGGCGTGAACGAAACAGAAAATCCAGATTGCTTTCGAAAGCCGGTTTCCCGACTTTCAAGAGCTTTTCCGAGTACGAGTTTACCGCCATTCGTTTCCCGCCGGCACTCTCGAAGGAAGAGCTTCTGAGTATCGACTTCATTGGGCAGAAGAAGAATCTGGTCCTCTACGGGGCTGTCGGCACGGGCAAAACCCACCTGGCCATCGCGCTGGGAGTACTTGCCTGTGAAGCCGGCTATAAAGTTCGTTTTTACACGGTTACCGAACTGGTGTTGAAACTCTCGGAGGCCCATAAAAACGGCACTCTCGAACGGCTTGTGAGAGATGTAAAAGGGCTCGACCTGCTCATCCTCGATGAATGGGGCTATGTGCCGGTCGATAAAGAAGGATCACAGCTGCTCTTTCGCATCATCGCCGACAGCTATGAGAGCAAGAGTCTCATCCTGACGACGAATCTCGAGTTCTCGAAGTGGGGCGGCATTTTCACTGATGAGCAGATGGCCGCCGCGATGATAGATCGGCTTGTCCATCACGGACATTTACTTATGTTTGAAGCAAAAAGCTATCGCATGACTCACGCTTTAATGCGGAGAAACGCGCAAGAGGAAACCCCTCAGGAGGAGAAATAGAGATGGTTGCAACCCCAAAACTGATACAAGAGGTGCGTGAGAACAATCGTAGAGTGAAGATCAATGACGAGTTAGAGGCTCTTATTTTAGAGCAGCTCGGCAGTGAGCCGTATCCCCATACCTACAGTGAACAGGATATACATGAGCAAATGAGAAAGATCATTCGCGAGTACAACGTTTCACATGGTATAGAAGGAGGTTATTAAGGGGAAAAACCACCGGCAGTTTGCCGGTGATAAAATCCGGGAATTTCCCGTGATATTTTCCGGACGCCTACATGATAATTTCCGGGAATTTTGCTTGACAGAAAACAAATGTAGGCCCCCGCCAGCTCTCCCCGGTAGGTAAGCGGATACACCACCTGCCGCTCGAAGGAAAGCCCCCGGGCAGACAACTCGATAACCAGGGCTCCCTCGTAGGCCGACTCCAAAAGCCCCGGTCCCAGGGCATTGTGCACCGCAAAACACGCCCCCAACACCCCGTTCGACAACTCCCGATACAGCAACTGTGCCATAGTGCACCTCCTTTTTCTTTTCGGAGACCGGCGAACCGAGGAGCAGTCAAGGGCGGAGAGCGGAGCGTCCCTTGACGGCGACGAGGGAGCGGTACAATGGAAAAAGCGGAGTGCAACGCGGATGAATACGGATGAATACAGATAAGGTAACTACGGATGTGCACGGATTATCACCGATAAACACAGATATGTATTATTATCTGCGCTCATCCGTGCGACCTGTCTGCTCTGCCCGTATATCCGTAGTTTCTGAATTATTGTTGTAGGAATGATTTGAGTGGAGGCTCTGCGGCTCGAGAGGATTACAGCCCCAGCTTGCTTAAGACCTGCTGCTTCTCGCCGGCATCAATGATCTCGTCGATAGCGGCATCCAGGGCTTCAAGATCTGTGATCCGGTCGATTGCTTCAGCCTCGTGTTGAAGTAGGCCAAATTTTTTCTTCATTTGCCGCTTTACTACATACCGTTTCTCTTCCAGTTTTCCTTCTCGCTTTCCTTCTTCTAACTTGGCCTCTGCATAGGTCATGGCACTCTCCTCAACGTCAGTATACCTCATTTCCCGGGCTTTCGCTATAAACAGCTCGATCTCGCCTTCTTCCTTCGTAACTCATCAGCACGTAGAAGGAATGTAGAAGCTCTGAATCGGCTGTAAGCTGATGTACGTACTCAGAAACCACCCGGCTTACCTCTTCGGTAAACCGCCTGCGGATGTATTTGAGTGCAAGCAGCCCCGCCACCGTCTGCTTCGCTCCAATCACCTGCGTATCATCCACTTCGCCAATGTTGTAGAAGAACGGCCGGAACCGGGGTATCGACTCTTCACCAGCGGCTCCATCGATCATCAGCGAGGTCTCCAGAGGAGCCGTCCATCGCCCGGCTCCATGGTAAAAAACAACCGGGATGATCCACGGCAGCTGCTTCGGCCGTGGCTTTTTCTGCAGGATATCCCGATAGAGCAGATCGCTCTGGTGGGAACGTAGGTCCTCATCCACAAACGACCGGTCTTCGATGCTCGCCGTCTCCAGGTCGATCAGCTGCAGACACGAGGCCGGCAAGACATTCCGGACCAGATCTGCGGCCGCAAGCGGGCTTCGAAAGAGCGTCCGGAAAAAGTGATCGTAATAGGACATATCCATGGGTTCTCCTTGATACTAAGGAGAACCGCGGAATCCGGTGTTTTGCTTCAAGTATTCGGGAAAAACCACAAATCTGTGGAAAAACCAACTACGGATGCTCATCGATAGACACAGATAGTAACAGATAGTCGAATTCACTACGGATAACCTCAGTTGTGTGAAATGCTTAGGGCCAATATAATGATACGAGGAGTTTTTTATGAATGACGATAAAATGAAAGCAGTTATTCGCAGTAAATATGGGCCACCAGAAGTGCTTACATTATCAGAAGTTAAAATACCAGTACCAAAAGATAATGAGCTTCTCATTAATATCAAAGCATCAGCAGTAACCAATAGTGATATATTCATTCGAGGCTCAAAAATTTCTTTTCCTATTATTATACCTTTTAGATTAATGATAGGTGTATTTAAACCAAGAAAATCAATTATAGGTCTTGTTTTTTCAGGAATTGTCAAAGATACAGGTAGTAAAATTAAGAGACTTTCACCTGGAGATGAAGTTTATGGAATGACTGGCTTTAATCTTAGTGCATATGCAGAGTACACCTGTGTTAAAGAGATTGATTCAACAGCGGGATGTGTTTCCATTAAACCAAAAAATATTTCCTTTGAAGAAGCCACATCAGCCGTGTACGGCGGAGCATTAGCTTTACAGTATATGGATTTAGGAAATATCAAACAAAATCAAAAGGTTCTGATTTATGGCGCTTCTGGCACATCGGGAACAATTGCCGTTCAGTACGGAAAATATTTAGGAGCTAATGTAACAGGTGTTTGTAGTGGTAAAAATATTGACTTCGTAAAATCCTTAGGTGCAGATGATGTAATTGATTATACAACCACTGAGACTTTAAAGGCTGGAACAAAATTTGACTTTATTTTGGATTGTGCAGGGCATGGGCCGAACGGAAAAAAAAGGACTTCACAGCTTAAAGAAGAATGTATAAAAGCTCTTACGGAAAAAGGGAAATGTGTATCAATAGATGATGGCGCTTTAAAATTAGATTCAAAGCGTCTGGATTCTTTAACAAAATTGATTGAAGATAATAAAATAAGACCCATAATTGATAAAATCTATCCTCTTGAAAAAATAGTTGAAGCACATAAGTATGTTGAGGGTGGGCATAAAAAAGGAGGCGTAGCGATTAAAATATGATAATAATGAGAATACGCCCCAAGCACATCACACAACAGCGAATATGAGATTCCGCCTTCAGCTCCATCCAAATTGCCTTTGGTCGCAAGCTCCCGACTGCAACTTCTCATATTCGAGAAACGATAAAACCAGATATTTATCATCTGCGCTCATCCGTGCGGCCCGCCTGCCGGGCCCAATATATCCGTAGTTTGTACACGCTCTTCATCCGCTGCAGCCTCGCGGGAACCGTATCACAGCAAAGTATACGTACAAGTATACTTGTGCAATAACGCGTTTAGTGGTATCGTACAAAGAGGAGGAAGTCGGTGCCGCAAATATCGTTGTATATTGATGAAAAGACACTGCAGAGAGCAAAAGACGCCGCCGCCCGACGCAATACCTCGATTTCCCGGTGGGTTGCAGAGCTCATTCGCTCAAGGGTCCAGCCTGTCTATCCGGAAGGGTTTGAAGAGCTCTTCGGGTCCATTCAGGACGAGAGCTTTCGAGAACCTCCCGATCTTTCCCCCTCCTCAGATATTCCGCGTGAATCACTGTGAACCGGCGGCGAAGCAATGTACTTTCTTGACACGAACATCTGCATATTTTTCCTGAACGGTTCGAACAAGCACGTGAAACAGCGACTTTTGGCCACTCCTCCGAACAAAACCGGCATTCCTGCCCCGGTAAAGGCAGAGCTCATTTTCGGCGCATTCAAGAGCCGGAACAGAAACGAGAACATTAAAAAGGTGGAGGAGTTCCTGCAGCCGTTCGAGATCATCCCCTTCGATGATTCTGTCACCTTCACCTATGCAGATATCCGGTACAAATGCGAAGCAAAAGGTACTCCTGTTGGGCCGAACGATCTTTTCATTGCTGCTATAGCCCTTCATAACGGGGCCGCCCTCGTAAGCGCTAATGTAAAGGAGTTCAGCACCATAGACGGCCTTATGGTCGAGAACTGGACGGCTCCGGTCGATTGAAACCTGCTCTTTTGTATGTATCAAACGGCGGAAAAACGGCAACTACGGTTTCGCATGGATATTATTAACTATGGATTTCCGCAGATAAAACCAGATATTTATTATCTGCGCTCATCCGTGTGGCCCGCTGCCCTGCCCGCATATCTGTAGTTTTCAGTTCTCTCCAATACCGAGCATGCGCTCGTTCAGGCGGACGGAAGTGCCGAAGCCCTCGATATTGCCCCCATTGCCGGTAAAGCCGGTACGAAATCTCCGCTCCAGATCGAGGGCTCTGCCGGCGCAGGAGAAAACCTGATTCGCCAGGTCCACCCACTCGAGGATGGCATTGGGGAAGTAGGCAACGAAACTAAGATAGCCCTCCATAAAGGTGTAACTTCCCATCCCGTGCCCGTAGGGGCTGGAGGTAAGGCTCTCATGGTTCAGGGCCATGGCCAGAGCATGGCCGTCCTCCTCTGTTGCCGGATTCACCGGGAGGGCCTGCACCACGCGCAGGCCGTTTCCATAGAAGGGATGGCCCAGATCGGCTTTGAGCAGTACCAGCGACATGGCGCCGAGAAAGGGAAATTTCACCCGCAGCCCTGCATCTCGGTAGGCAGGAGGAGAGCCGTATCCGTAGGAGGCGATCTCCATCGCCGCCTGCTCGAAGTCCTCCGGCCGCAGGGCCACCGGCAATCTTCCTGCCGGCAAAAACTCTTCGTCAATGACCCGGGTTACCGGGTGCGGCCCGGGAAAGGAACCTCCGGCAGGGGGGGAGTTCATAGCAATGGTCAAATACGGCAAAGCATAGAGCGATTTCTGCAATCTCTGGGCTTCGCCGATCTGGAGGGCCGCTGCGGCTTCGATGAGCCGGCTGATCTCCCGGTAGGTCTCGTGGTAGATGCGGACCGATGTGTTCAGGGTGATCCTCTCCTCCTCCCGGCGAAAAACCACCCCCGAAAGGGTGGTATTGCGCATGAGCATACTGAAGATGGAGAACAGGGTTCGATCCCCATCTTGCGGAGGCGTATAGCGGAAGAGGTCGGTCTCCACAGTGATGAGGTAGCAGGTTTCTCCGTGCGCCCCGATCTCCTCGCCTGCCATTCGGATGGTCTGGGAAAAATCCCCCGGCCACCAGGTAAAGCCGTCCCGGCCGCATACTGCCCGTGTTTCTTCCACCTGCCATCGATCCCGGTAGAGCCAGTCGATCACCTTCTGTCCCAGGTTCATTCGATCTTCATTGCCGCGTTTTTCGTTCATCCGGCGCCTCCCTGATTCTGTTTTTCTCGCAGTCCTTACCAATATGCCTTGCAATTTCTGTGCCAAATTGTTGTGAGACAGGTGCGATATTTGTTAACGCCGGGCCGATTTATTTAAGCGCCTTCATATCTTTTGCCGGAATCGTGTGCAAAGTTCGTATACTATGTCGTCGTCGATCACCTTTTGTTGCAGCTCTCCAATCGAGAACCCTTATTCTTTTAATGGTGAACTTCACACTATTCTTCTTCACCTGGGAATCTTATGGTAAATACCGGAGTCGGTTTTTTTTGAAGCTCTACAGTACCATCTAATTGGCCGGCAAGCGTCTTGATCAGTCTCAGTCCGAGAGTTTCCGAGCTCTCGAAATCAACATCCTCCGGGAATTGGTTGCCGTTATTAGAAAGGACTAGCACATAATACTCGTTTTCCTTCCTCAGTCGTATAGAAAACACCGCCTGTTCATCCGGTTTGAATCCATATTTCATAGCATTCGTGGCCACTTCGTTAATAATAAGACCTAAGGGTATTGTTGTTTTTGTCGACATTTCTTTCACATCAATAGTTTTTTCTATTTGTACTTCTCTGCCGGCAAAAGAGAATACTGATGACAATATGTCTTCGACGTAGTCTCGAAAATTTATGCAGGTTATAGCCGCCGTTTTATAGAGTTTTTCATGAACGATACTGATAGTTTCTATTTGCTGTGAGATATCGGATAGATCAATCTCATCCGATAAAGTGTCATTCTTGAGCCTGATGAGGGCGTTGATCATCATGAGGTTGTTCTTTACCCGGTGATTGAGTTCACCCATAAGGAAATCTTTCTCTTTCACCGATTGCTCGAGCTCCTCGGTTCTTTTCCTGACACGCTCCTCGAGTGTATGCCTGTTATCGAGGTTCTCCAGGTGCATTGCAACTATGTTGATAAAGTTATTCATAACCGTCTCGAAGCGATAGAACGTATCCGGATTTTCTATCAGGAGTACGGCAAATCCGTAGACTTTTTTAAAGGTTTTCAACTGCAGCACATACGAGGTGGAGGCGGTATCCTCATAGAGACAGCTCTCCTGTACAATTTTGTTCATGCAGCAGCCGATCTCCTCATGACCATCCACAACCGTAGTGCAATTCGGACATCTCCTGCAGAGAGCGAACTTCCGCAAGGACTCTTCTTTCCTCCTCACGTTGCCTATACAGAAAAGAGAGTCTTCTACTCCCGGGACATCGTTTACCACCTCCGTGACGAACTCACACACCTTACGCGCCTCGTCGTAGAGAGTAATGAAGCTCACTGCGGAAAAGAGCCTATGTATTGTGTGTTCTACAAAATGGTCCTGGGCTTCGATACATTCACTCTCCCGGTAAATAGTAGGGATTCTCCACCACCTGTCCGTTTACCACCATATACGGATGTACCTGCAGAGCTCTATAGATAAGAGCTCCGTCAAACTTGTTTGCGTCGTATTGGCACATTGCGGTTATCGGATGGGTCTTTACCACGGTGTTTATTCCCGCCTCGTATTCGATGAGCCTGTTAGAACCGGGAAAACCCCGCAGCGCCCACGTCATCTCGCCGCTCACCCGTGCATTGGAATACCCCTCTTCGCCGGCAAGGGTATAGGTCTCTTTCAGCGATTCCCACATCCTCTCCGGAATAAAGGTGCCGTCGGGACAGTACGTAATGGCCGCATCGCTTACCGTACACGTCTCATTTTCTATGTACGGGGAGACATCTATATCCATCTCTTCCAGCCACGACACCACGTCGGAAGGTTCGGCAATATCCACGAAGTAGGCCACTTTTTCATCATCGAAAATTCCGCTTTCGAGGAATTTCGAGACTATCTTTTTTCTCTCCTCCTCATCCCTAAATACCAGACAAATGTGTGTTCCCGGATGGAACTTTTTTCGTGAAAACCCCAAGGTGATTTCGGATGCAGCTGTTGGCATGTTCACTCTCCCTCCCCCGCAGAAACTATTCATTTTGTAGTGGAAACCTGATCGTAAATATGGGATACGGCTCTTTTTTTAGTTCTATTGTTCCATTTATTTGATCTGCAAGAGTAGATAACAGCTGCAGCCCCATAGTCTCCGGGTGCTCCACTCCAATATCTTCCGGGAAAGGATGGCCGGTATTCGAAAGGGTGAGGACATATTGTGTGTTTGCGGAATCTCTAGTCATTGCAATAGTGAAGCGAGCTTCTTTGTCGGAGGTAAACCCATGTTTTATGGCATTGGTTGCTATCTCGTTTGTTATCAAAGCTAAAGGTATGGCAGTCTTTGTCGGTATACTCACCTCTTCAATGTTATTAACTATATCGACATCACCTTTATATGCAGAAGAGAATATGGACTCTAAAAGTTCCTGAAGGTATTCCTTTACATCAATTTGATCTAGATCATTCTGCTGGCTGAGCTTCTCATGAATTAATTTAATTACATCTATTCTGTGCATTAATTCGGATAAATCTTCATCGGTCTCAGAGTCTTTCAAATAGATTAGAGAGGACACCAGTGCCAGGTTGTTTTTTACCCGATGGTTGAGTTCACCCATAAGGAAATCTTTCTCTTCAAGGGCGTTCCGAAGGCTTTTTTCTATCTCTCTGTATTCCGTGATATCATGCATCGCAATGACTGCCCCGGCTATCTTACCCTCGTTATTAATTAGTTGGTGCCCATTACAACTAAGCAGATGAGAGCTCCCACCTTTGGGAGTTACCATTATCTCAGCATTGATTACATCTTCGCCATTTAGCGCACGAAAGAGGGGTATATCTTCTGTAGCGAGGAGAGTTTCCCCATCGGGATAGTAGAGATCATAATATTCCGCCCATTTTTCCGCCGGAAACTGTTTTTCCGGCAAATTATGAAGTCTACGTGCTGATTCATTAAGGCGTACAATCTTGCCCTCTTCGTTGCAAATAATAATTGCTTCTTTAATGTTGTCTAATACCGTGTCCAAGAATATTTTATTTTTTTCTATTGATTTTTCTGATTTTTTACGATCTGTAATATCACGTATCAATCCTATAAAACCGGTTACCTTGCCTTCATCATCTCGTAAATAAAAGACGTTCGTCTCTCCGGGAAAGATTGTTCCATCCTTGCGTTTATAATTGACGGTAAAAAGAAAGTTCGCTTGATCTCCTTTATACTCTCGCAAGGCCTTTCCCATTTGTGTATATTCGTCTTCATTTTTATATACACTCACCGTTTTCTTGCCTCGGATATCTTCGAGGCTATACCCGAATACATCTGAAAATGCAGAATTGCAGTCAATAATGTTTCTGTCGGTATCGGTAACGAGGATTGCGTCTCTAATACTGTTGAACAACCCTCGGTACTTTCTTTCATTTTCAGTGATTTGTTTTTCTCGCTCGTATTTTTCGCTTACATCCCGAAAGACAAGCACCACGCCTTCAATATTCTGATCTTTATCCTTAATAGGTGCCGCACTGTCTGCAATCTGATACTCGTGTCCATCTTTTGACAGCAAGACGGTGTGGTTTGCTAAACCGACTACCTCTCCGGTTTTTATAACTTTTTCTACCGGGTTGTCGAGGACCTCTCGAGTGTCGGCCTTAGTAATGCGAAACACCTCTTGCAACTTTTTTCCTTTAGCAGTATCGACAGTCCACCCGGTGAGTTTCTCTGCTACCGGATTCATCCTTATCACATTGCCGTCTAAATCGGTAGTTATTACTGCATCCCCAATAGAATCGAGGGTAATGCGAAGCTTCTCTTCTCTTTCAGCCAGTTCTTTTTCGGCCTTCTTTCGTTCGGTAATGTCCCGACAAAAACAGATCACCCTGTCTTCATCTCCTCCGAGAATCGAAGCGGAAATTTCAACGTTAAAGATGCTCCCGTCTTTTCTTCGATGCCTTGCCTCGAATACCTCATGCCCGGTCGAAAGAATACGCTTGAACCGTTCTTCGGTCTCCTCTAGATTTTCATCCGCATCTATATCCGGTATTCTGCGCTCTAGTATTTCATCTCGGGTGTATCCCGACATTCTGCAATATGCAGAATTCACATCGATAAATTTCTCGTCGAGATCAAGCACCCAGAAACCGTCTTTCGTGGTCCGCAAAATTGATTGCACATAGTTAATATTATCTCGGACGTCTCGGTTGATTCGCCTCTCTTTGCTGATAACCTCCGTATAAATTATGATACCGCCAATAGATTCGTCCGATTCGTACCATGGCCGGCACTCCCATCTAGTCCAATCGGTTGTTCCATCCTCTCTCTCGTACGGATCGGTTTCACCTCGAGAAACCTCCCCCATGAGGGCTCTTTGATGCACATCTCTCCATTTTTGAGGCAGATCCGGAAAAACTTCATAATGGTGACGTCCGATCACGTCCCGTTCTCTTACATTGTATTGATTGAGATACTGCTTACTGACATAGATATAGTTGAGGTCTTTATCATGAACTGCAATCGCACTTTGATTGTGTTCAATAATGTAACTCATCAGCTTGTGTGAATGGATCAGAGCATCTTTGTGTTTTTTTTCCAACATCTTTGCTTCGAAAAGGCGAAAGGCCATCCTGATCGAAGCAGAGAGCACGGTCTCCCCTGAGTTTTTCACTATGTAGCCGTAGGAGGTAATTCCCTCTGTCTTTTCAACAATTTCGGGCTCGGTGTGAGAGGAGAGAAAAACAATAGGGAGTTCATGATGTTCGAGAATTTTCTGAGCAGCTTCCGTCCCGTCTATCCCCTTGCCAAGGTCTATGTCCATGAGAATAAGTGAAACCTCAGGGTCTTCCTCTACTATTTCTAGGGCTTTCTCTCCTTTATACGCGGTGACAACTTCATACCCGTATTTTTGAAGGGTTTGTGCCTCATCCATAGCAATGAGTGTCTCGTCTTCGACTAGAAGAATCTTTTTCTTCACGAAAGAACTCCTCCGAACAACAGTAGAGATTATAAACTTAATTTATATTATAAGCAACGAACAAACCCACCCAGAACAGGTAGACCAGAATATACTACCTGATATAAAGTATGTGGGTACAGGATCCCGTATGAAACAAATAGAAAAGTCTATTCTCGCCGTACTTCTTATTCTTCTTGTAGCTGTTGTAGCCGGGGCGGCTTTTTTTCTCTTTCGGGATACTGGGCCTGCGCCTGATGAACTGAAAGAGGCTGCAATCGAAGCCGGTGAAACCTGGATACGAAACAACTCGCCCACCTTTCTGTATGACGGGATGAATCTCGAACTGCAGAAGATCGAACAAGCAGGTTCCGGCCGCTACAAGATCATCTATCGATTCGAATCACGCCATTCAGGCTATGGGGACCGCGAAGGAAAAATGCTTGCCCAGGTTATTACCCCACACACGATCGAGGTGCAGGTAGAAAAAGCAAAAAACGCCCGGACCTGGCAGATCACCCGCGCGGTAACCGACGGGGTGTTCAACGAAAAAACCCGGAAGGTCGACCTGTACTTCATGCGCGTAGAGGAGGGGCAGGAGGAAGCCGTTCCACGCTCTAGAGAGGTTCAACTCGAGGATAGTGTGGAAAGAAACGCTCTCGAGGCACTTCTCGCGGGCCCCTCTCAGAACGAAAGGGAACAGGGATATTTCAGCTCGATTCCGGGGGGTGTCGAAATCGAAGAATTCGATATCGAGGAGGGGAAAGCATATGTCTCCTTCAGTGCTGAACTGGATGAAAACGTGGCCGGCTCTGCGACAGTTCTTGCAATACGCAAGCAGGTCAAGCTCACCCTCAGCCAGTTCGAAACCGTCGACCGGGTTGAAATCGCAGTAGCCGGAGAAACCGAAGGGATCCTCCAGCCGTAAGGGCAGCCCTACAGCCCCGATAAACGCTGCCTGCCTGCCGCACCCGATATACCCGTATTTTGCTAATCCCGCGTAAGCCGGCGATACTTCAGACGCTTTGGAATCTCGGCCGCTTCCCCGAGGCGCCGACGCCGGTCTTCGTCGTATTCGCTCCAGCCACCGGGATACCAGTAGACCTTTCCCTCTCCCTCGAAGGCCAGGATGTGGGTAGCAACCCGGTCGAGAAACCACCGGTCGTGACTGATAATGATCGCGCTGCCGGGAAAAGCTTCCAGGGCCTCTTCGAATGCCCGGATCGTTCCTACATCGAGATCGTTGGTTGGCTCGTCCAAGAGCAGAAGGTTGCCCTCTTCCTGCAGAACCAGAGCGAGGTTCAATCGATTCCGTTCCCCGCCGGAGAGAGTGCCAACCTTTTTTTGCTGGTCTTGTCCGGAAAACCCGAAGCGTCCGATCCACGCCCGGCTGTTCACCTCGCGCCCGCCGATGGTTATTATGTCCTTTCCACCGGAGACCTGCTTCCACACCGTTGTTTCCGGGTCGAGCCGCTCGCGCAGCTGATCAGCCCAGGCCGGTTTTACCGTCTCTCCGAGCCGGAGCGTTCCGCTGTCCGGGCTCTCGTTCCCCGCGAGCATGCGAAAGAGGGTCGTTTTTCCCGCACCGTTCGGTCCGACCACGCCGACGATCGCACCCGGCGGCACGGTGAAGCTCATGTCGTCCACCAGTATCCGCTCATCATACCCCTTGGTAACGCCCTCGGCCTCCACTACCACATCTCCCAGTCTCGGCCCCGGCGGGATCCAGAGCTCGAGCTCTCGGGCTTCATCCTGCGCTTGCCGGTCCCGCAGCTGATCTATTTTTTGCAAGCGCTCCTTGGAAGCAGCCCGGCGGTCTTTTGTGTTCAAGTTCACCCACTCCAGCTCCTGGAGAAGGGTCTTATGCCGCTTCGACTCGGTCTTGCCTTCCTGCCTGAGTCGTTCTTCCTTTTGCGCCAACCATGAGGCGTAGTTTCCCTTCCAAGGAATACCGCGGCCCCGGTCGAGTTCCAGGATCCATCCGGTAACGTTGTCCAAAAAGTATCGGTCGTGGGTTACGATAATGACTGTACCCGGATACTCGCGCAAATGATGTTCGAGCCAGGCCACAGTCTCTGCATCCAGGTGATTCGTCGGCTCGTCCAGAAGCAGCACATCCGGACGCTGCAGCAACAACCGGGTCAAGGCTACCCGCCTCCGCTCACCGCCGGAGAGCACCTCTACCGGCGTATCATCAGGGGGGCAGCGCATTGCCTCCATCGCAAGGTCCAGACGAGAATCGAGATCCCATCCGCCCCGGGCATCGAGCTGTTCCTGGATATTTCCCTGTTCCTCGAGGAGTTTTTCCATCTCATCGCCGTCCAATGGTTCGGAAAAGGCGGCACTTATCTCCTCGAACCGTTCGAGCATCCCTGCAAGCTCTTGAACGCCTTCTCGCACTACCTCGCGCACACTCGCCCCTGGCGTCAATTCCGGTTCTTGGGCAAGAAAGCCCACCGAAACCTCATCGCTCATGTAGCGTTCACCATCATGCTCGGGCTCCAATCCGGCCATGATCCGCAGGAGGGTACTCTTTCCCGAGCCGTTCGCTCCTACGATGCCGATCTTCGCACCGAGATAAAATGAAAGCGAGATATCTTCAAAAACTGTTTTTGTTCCGTACCGCTTGCCCGCTCCACTGAGGGAGAAAATAATTGTGTCATCTGCCATAATTTCGATTATAAGAACGTGGTGCTCCGGCGTATAGGGGGAGGGGTGGAAGAGAATTACGGATTCACGTTCATTCCATCATTCATCATGTTCTATAGGAAACCGCTCACAAAGTCGAAGAACTGTCTGAGATCACCTGCGAAAAAGAAGGAGGCATTCACCTCAACCGGATACCTCGTGCCATCTTTTCTTTTGTGTATACTGGTAAATTGTTCCTGTCCGTCCTCCGGATGTTCTACCGCTTCGATATCATGTATCTGCATGGTTATTATCTTCGAAAATTGCACATACGTACCCTGAGGGCAGACGGAAAACCTTGTTTTCCGCCCAAAAGGTAATTCTTTCATCCTCATATAGAACCAGTGGGTGTGAGCGCGATTCGCCGGTTTCATTGACGTTCCTCAGCACATCGAGCAAGCCTATCTTTGTAATCCCAGGAAACACCTCGGTAACGTGCTTTCCTATCACCTCTTCTTTGCTGACATTTCCGATCCGTTGCCCGGCACGATTGATATCAACGATTTCAAAATCTTCTCCGTTATTCACCGGTTTATAGATTGCCACCCCTTCATTCATGGATTCGAATAACTGGTGGAATGCAATAAGCTTTTCCTTGAGAGCCTCATCCGCCTCTAACCTATCGGTGATGTCCCGTGAGAGCGTCATAATCACCGTTTTGCCGTTTAAGACAACTTTCGAGAGCACTATTTCTGCGATGAAAATTGAGCCGTCTTTCCTTCTCAAGCGAGCTTGAAATTTAAACGGTTCGTTAAAACTCATTTGCTGCCAGAAATGCCCACCGTCCTCTCTTTCAAAATAGTCTGGGTCAAGATCAGGGATAGACATAGACAGCAGCTCTTCACGGCTGTATCCAGTAAGCTTTTCACCAACCTTGTTTGCATCAAGAATTTTTCCTTCGAGGTCGTGGAGAAAAAGCATATCGATGTTCTGTTCCACCAGTGTCCTGAACTTAACGTTTTGCTCGATAAGCTCTTCTTCGGTCTGCTCTTGTTTTATCAAAGCCTCTCGCAAACTTTCCTTCTGTCTCTTCAGTTCCATGTGGGCATCGTAGAGGCGAAAGGCCATGCGTATGGATGCAAGCAGGACAGTCTCTCCTGAGTTTTTGACTATGTAGCCGTAGGAGGTGAGACCTTCGGTTCTCTCAACGATCTCCGGCTCGGTGTGCGAAGAAAGGAAGGCAATCGGAAGGTCATGGGTTTCCAGTATTTTTTGTGCAGCTTCGGTCCCATCCATTCCCTTTCCCAAATCGATATCCATGAGTACAAGATCGATATCACTTTCAGACTCTACCGCTGCTACTGCTTTCTCTCCGGTATAGGCGGTAGAGACTTCATATCCATGCCTCTCGAGCAACTTTGCCTCCGAAAGAGCTAGAATGGCTTCATCTTCGACCAGGAGAATTTTTTTGGCTTTTTCCGGCATAGCAAGCTCCCCGGCAAAATTATTCGACCATTAGCATCAAATATCACGCGAGAACGATGCTTAAAGCATATTGGTTCTTACCCATAGTGCAACCTTTTCAGGCATCGGGTAAAAACTATTCTAAGCCTCATATTTCGTGCTGTTGCTGGAAAGAAATCGAAAAACCGAGAGCATAAAAAAACCCCGGCCTGAGGGACAACGAGGGGGTGTCAGACCGGGGGGGAGAACAAGGACCAGCGACTCAATGCAAATCGCTGATCGCTACTGGATTTTTCAGCCGGCGTAGAGGAAAATGCCCAGTAATACTTACCGGCAAAATCCAGCTATTGTTCCCGTATTTCATTTTTATTCATCTTTTGTCGCTTCTTTGCCGGCACGGGGCTCTGAAACTTCTATGAGTTCTTCTTCGGAAAAGACTTTTTCGATGTCGAGAATGATCAAAAAATCATCATCCTTCTTTCCCATTCCCTTAATAAAGTCGGTATCAACTGCTGTCCCTAACTTCGGCGTCGGCTCGATTTGCGAGGGTTCGAGCTCGATAACCTCTTCCACAGAGTCTGCAAGAATGCCGAAGGTTACCGTCTCCTCCTTGTCCTTTACTTCCATGATGAGAATGCCTGAATCGATTGTTTTTTCCGTCTCGCCTAACCCGAACTTCAGTTTCAAGTCGATTACCGGGACTACACTTCCTCGGAGGTTGATCACCCCCCGCATATAATCCGGTGTCTTCGGAACTTTCGTGATCTCCGAAAAATCTACCACACTGGTCACGTTGCTCACGTTCACCGCATACTGTTCTTCCAACAGTACGAAGGTCAGATACGTATTTATCTGATTGGTTGTTGTTACGTCTCCCATTTGTTCACTCCCTTCCTAGAATTCCTCGAATTCAGAATCCATCTCATCCGGGCCGCCGGAAGACGTTTTCATATCGATGTTTATTCCCTGTTGATTTCCCTGCTGCATGCCGGTTCGCTGCTGCTTTTGCTGTTGCTGCTGTTGTTTTTGCTGCCTGCCGACCTGCCCGGTCTGCCGGCTCTGCTGCTGATTTCTATTCTTTAGGGTGATTCCGGTTTCTTCTCCACCGCCCTGCGCGTGCTGCTCTTTGCCCTGTCCGGCCTTCCCTGCACTCTGCGAGAGCCGACGCTGCTCGGAGGTCTGTTGATTTACCTGAAAGAACCCGACGGTGCTGTGCAGATGCTCGGACTGCCCCGAAAGCTCTTCGGCCATGGAGGCCATCTCTTCGGAGGCGGAGGCGTTTTGCTGGATCACCTGGTCAAGCTGCATAATCGCCTTGTTGATCTGGTCGGCTCCCGAGTTCTGCTCGCCGGAAGCGGCGCTGATCTCCTGCACCAGTTCGGAGGTTTTCTG
>JAIPGG010000051.1 GCA_021736255.1 Spirochaetales bacterium
GTAATCACGAAGCTCTTTTACAACGCTGCAGTGTATCCCGGTTACCGCGTTCGTTCCGAAATCCATCGGAACCGGTCCTGACTGATGTTCGAGCGCCTTTTTTACCTTTTCCTTGCTTGTCATTCATTCCCTCCTGCTCTGTTTCCTGTCAAGAGTAATATAGAACACATAACTCAATACGTAAACCGAAGAATAATCAGGTTGTTTCCAGGGCCGTGTGTACCGATTCATCTACCGTACCGGTAGCACAGGACATGATGTCCTCTTCGGTGATTCGATCCGGATCGAGGATGCCGGTGACCCGGCCCTCGTGCATAACCACAACCCGGTCGGACATGGTAATGATCTCGGGAAGCTCGGAAGATATCAGAATGATGCTGATCCCGTTGGCCGCCAATTTCCGGATAATCTGGTAGATCTCGGCCTTCGCTCCCACATCCACACCGTGGGTTGGTTCATCCAGAATAAGGATCTGTGGGTCGGTTGCCAGCCAGCGGGCCAGAACCGTCTTCTGTTGATTCCCGCCGCTGAGACTGCTGACCGGATGCTCGGGAGAACCGAGTTTAATATTCAATTGATCGATAAAATCCTCGACTACCGAAGAAACCTTCCGATAGTTGATCGTGCCGGAAGGGGTTTTGAGCCTCGGCAGCGTGGCTATGCTCATATTGAAGGAGATAGGAAGCCCCATAAAGAGCGAGAGCTTCTTCCGGTCTTCCTGCAGCATGACGATCCCATGCCGGATCGCCTCTCCGGGCTGGTGAAAGTACAGCTGCTTCCCCTCGAATTCAATCGTTCCATCGGTGAACGCGTCGGCACCGAAGATAGCCCTGCAGACTTCGCTTCTGCCGGCTCCAACGAGGCCGGAAAACCCGAGGATCTCTCCCTTCCGCAAATCGAAACTCACATCCTGAAAGCGCTCACCCGTCAGTCCCCGGACCCGCAGCCGGACATCACCGATTTCATGGGTCTCCCGCCGCTCCCGCAGGAGCTCACGACCGACCATCATCTGGATGACCTTGTCCGCAGTTGCATCGGCATGATCGATTGTCCCGATATACTTTCCGTCCCGGAGGACGGAGATGCGGTCGGAAATCCGGATTACCTCTTCGATTTTGTGGCTCACGTAAATAACCGAGATTCCCTGGGCCTTCAAACCGTCTATCACATCGAACAACTGCTCGGTCTCCGACTCGGTCAGAGAGGAGTTCGGTTCATCCATGATGATAAGACTTGCATCGATCGAGAGGGCTTTGGCGATCTCGATAAGCTGCCGGTGGGAAATCGAAAGGGTGTCGAGAATCGAATGGGGATTCACGTCGAGCCCTACCCGATCGAGGGCCTTCCGGGTTTCTTCTTCGAGCCGTTTCCAAGGCACCACACCGTTTTTTCGTTCCATCCGCCCCATAAAGACATTTTCTATCACATTCAGATGGGGAAGCATGGACAATTCCTGATGGATAATGGAGATTCCCGCAGCCATTGCGTCCTGGGGTTTTGCAAACTCCGTCCTCTCTCCGTGAAAGGTTACCGCGCCTGCATCTTTCGAAACAATTCCTCCGAGAATCTTCATCAAGGTACTCTTGCCTGCGCCGTTCTCTCCGACGACGGCATGGACTTCCCCCTTCCTTACATCAAGCGAGACCTGGTCCAGGGCCTGCAGCCCCCCGTAGCGTTTGGAAATGCCGTCTACCTTCAGTACCATGCTGTGCTCATTCATTTCTGCTTCCTGTTCCTCTATCCTCTTTCCGATCCGGTCACACAAATTTCAAAGACTGCAGCGGGGATTCCCCCCGCCGCAGCACAATGAATAAGCTCGTTTAATAATTTACTTCGTCGATGTTGTCCTGATTAACGAACTTCGAATACGTGAGCAGCTTCCCTGCCGGAGGTACCTCGCCGGCCACCAGATAGTTGAACAGGCGGATAGCCGGATCGTGTCCCTGGGCGTAGGGATTCTGACCGATAGTTCCGGAGATGACCCCTTCTTTTACCATTTCCATGGTTTCGGGGATGTAGTCATAACAGATCATGGTGACCTGATCGACCTTGCCTGCATCCTGAAGTGCGCGGCCGGCACCGATCTGTCCACCTGCTGCAACATAGAGCCCGCTCAAATCGGGATTGGCATTCAAGAAGTCAGTAGTCTGGTTGTAAGCGGTGTCATTCTGGTCTTTGGTCTCGACCTGGCCGACAACCTCGATGTCCGGAGCATTCTCTTCGAGAGAATCCAGGAAACCTAGACGGCGCTGTTCGTGTCCCTCAACGGAAAACAGACCGGTCATTACGGCGACCTTTCCTTTACCGTCAAGCTGGTCCACCATGACTTCTCCTGCCCGAAGACCCTGCTTGTACAGGTCCGCCCCAACGAAGAACAGACGCTTGTTTTCGGTACTGGTCTCTACGTTGAAGGTAGCAACGGGCACGCCCTTTTCGACTGCCTTGTTGATGTAGGGGACGATTCCGCTGTCGCCTGCGATGGTGGCGATGGCATCATAATCCTGTACCAAAGCCGTTTCGATGGCTTTTCCGAAGACGTCTGCCGTGTGTTTGTCTCCGGGAGGAACAATCCAATCCACCTGGGTGTTGTGGTCGGCCAGCTCTTCAGCTGCATCGAGGGTTCCCTGCTTGACCGGTACCCAGAAGGGGTTGTTTTCCAGGCCCAGAACGGCAATCTTCATCGGCTCTTCGGGAACCACATCCACCGGTTTTACCTCTCCCTGGTCTTCGGGAATGGTCTCACTGTCGAACTCCGGCCCTGGGGGGAGCTCCCGAGCGGCGGATTCAGTCTGACCCCCGGCCCACAGGCCGGCTGCTGCAAACAGCACCATGATTGCCATAAGGACAACCATCACTTTTTTCGAACGAATCATGTACACCTCCTAAGAATTCGGACCGTTTCCCGGTCCGTAAGTACCAAATTGAAGGCCCTCAGGCCTTGCCGGGATGTTTCCGCATATTGTCAACCGCCACCGCAACGACGATCACCGCACCAATAGTAATCGTCTGGGCCGCCGAAGGCAGATGGAGAAGGACAAAGGCGTTTCGCACAATGGCCATAATCGCCGCGCCGATAATCGCCCCGAGGATGGTTCCCTCTCCCCCGAACAGGCTCGTCCCGCCGATAACGACCGCCGCAACAACATCCAGCTCCGCCCCGGTCCCGGCATTCGTGGCCGCCGTAGACAGCAGACCCACCTGGACAATACCGGCGTAGGCTGCAAGGGCGCCGTTTATGGTATAGACGAACATCAGCACCCGGTTCACGTTGACACCCGAAAGACGGGCTGCCTCGGCATTGCTGCCCACCGCATATATCTGGCGTCCGAGCACGGTGTTCTTCAAAAAGAACGTAAACACCATCACCAGTATCACCATTTCTATTACCGGGAAGGGCACCGGCCCTACGTATCCCGAACCAATAAAATCGATCACATCACTTTTTACCGGAATATTGCTGGCAACCGCGCCCTTCAGACCCGTGGCAAAAAGCACGGTAAGACCTCGCCCCATCGAAAGCATCCCCAGCCCGGCTATGAGCGGGGCCACCCGGAGCTTGGTAATTACGAAACCGTCGACCGCGCCCAGGCCCGTTCCGATTGCCATCCCCAGCAGAAGCGCCGGACCAAGAGGCATTCCGATGTACATGAGGCGGGCCATCAGCATACCCGAAACCGCGAGCAGCGATCCTACCGAGAGGTCGATACCGGCGGTGATAATGACCATGGTGATCCCGATGGCCATAATGCCGATGGTGGACATTCCCCGAAGCACGTTGAATATGTTTTCTACCCTGAGAAAGTAGGGGCTTGCGAAACTCATAATGACAATAAGCACCACCAGAGCACCGAGAACACCGATCTCCTTGATCTGGAATATCCGAGTCAAGAGGGAATCTTTTTCCCGGGACGAATGCGGGGGCTTAACGCCGTGAGGTGAGGCAGTCTGTAAATCGGACATCAATTACTCCTTCTCCTTCAAGAGATACCGGCACGTTGCGCTTTTAATTAAGCATAAAGTGTGCCAAAAAAGAAAACGTCTGATAACTTACCGTATTGCGGCGATTTATTGTTTTTAGGGTCAATCAGCGCCTTCCCGCCTTCAGGCCGGAATGTGGAGGGAAAGCCCCGAACCGCCGGCCTCTGGGTAAAAATTTACCCAGAGGCAACAGCTTGACATCGTCGCTTTCCCATACATACCATGTGGAAACCATGAGAACCCAAGTTTTCATCGTCGATGATGAAACAGAGATCTGCCGGTCTCTCAGTGAAGTCCTCCAATCCCGGGGGTACCAGCCCACCTTCTGTTCCGAGCCGGATAAGGCGATCGACCGCATCAGGGAAAACCTTCCGGATATTATACTCCTCGATATCCGGATGCCGGGCAAGGGCGGGATCGATCTGCTGAAGCAGATACACGAAGAATTTGCTCAGGTGCCGGTTATCATGATATCGGGGTATGCCACGGTCGAGAACGCCGTAAAGGCTATGCAGTACGGGGCGGCAAACCTGTTTACCAAGCCGATCAAAATCCCCGAGCTCTTAGAGGAGATCAAGCGGCTTAGTGCCGGCAAGCCTCCGGCCAGGGAAACGAAACCAGCATCGCCGGAAATTATCACCAACGATCCCCCCACCCTCAAGGTTCTCCAGATGGCTCGTACCGCAGCCCCTACCGAGGCAACCGTCCTGATAACCGGCGAGAGCGGTACCGGCAAGGAACTGGTTGCAAATCTCTTGCATCAGAACAGTTCACGGGCCAAAGGTCCCTTTCTCAAGATCAACTGTGCCGCTATTCCCGAAAACCTCCTCGAAAGCGAACTCTTCGGTTACGAAGCAGGGGCTTTTACCGATGCAAGAACGGACAAGGCCGGTTTTTTCGAGGCCGCCCGCGGCGGCACGCTCTTCCTCGATGAAATCGGAGACATGAGCCAGGGGGTCCAGGCAAAGATGCTCCGGGTCCTTCAGGAGAAACAATTTACCCGCCTCGGCGGGACCAGGAGCATACGTACCGACGCCCGGATCATAACTGCTACCAACCGCCCCATCGATGATCTGCTTGAAACCACAGGCTTCCGGGAGGACCTTTACTACCGCATTTCGGTTATCCATCTCCCCCTTAAACCGCTGCGGGAACGAAAAGAGGACATTATTCCCCTCTCCCGGTATTTTCTTGATTACTTCGGCCGGCAGTACCAAAAGGAAGGCCTGCGTTTTCACACGGATGTGATTGAAATGCTGGAGCAGCACAGCTGGCCGGGCAATGTCCGGGAGCTGAAAAACCTGATCGAACGGCTGGTCATATTCGCCGATTCAAAGATCATCGATTCGAGCCATCTTCCCGAGCAATACCGCTACATCAAGACAACCGGCCAGGAGACCGGCGGCGATCTTTTAAACATGTCCCGGGAAAAGTCGAGGGAAGTCATCCTGGAGGCCCTGAGCCGTGCAGGCGGGGTCAAACAGGAGGCGGCGCGGCTGCTGCGAATCAACCGAAAGACCCTCTACAACAGGATGAGAAAACTGGGGCTTCTGGAAGAGGGCGGGGACAGATAGATGAATCGAACACCGGTACCGGCGGACCGGGATGCTCCTGAAACCCGAAGCAGCGTCCATCATCGAGAACAGAGGCCTTCCCCGCTTACGACCATGCGAAATATTCATGTGCGCTACGATGAAGTGCAGGCCCTGCGGGGCGTGGATTTCGACCTCTACCCCGGCGAGATCCATGCCCTGATCGGTGAACACCGGGCCGGCAAATCAAGCCTGGTAAAGCTCTTGAGCGGAGCGGCAAGAAAACAGCAGGGAGAGATCAGCCTCTACGGAAAAAAGATCGAGGCCCTCACTCCCGCCGGTTCCCTGCAGGCCGGGATCGGCACGGTTTATCAGGAACCCACAATCATCCCTGCTCTCGATGCGGTAGAGAACATCTTTACCGGCCAGATGCTCAGAAAGCGAACCGGCTCGCTGAACCATCAGGCGATGGAAGAACGGGTCAAAAAGCTTTTCGAATACCTCGGCCTTTCCATCGATGTGCGCCTGCCGGTCCACAAACTCACCCCTGCCCAGCAGCATATGATCGAGTTTGCCAGGGCAATCATGATGAGGCCCGGAATCATCATCCTCGACGAAATCTCCAACAAGCTCACTCCAAAAGAGATGAAAGATGTCTATCGGGCCCTCTTTGATTACCGCGAAGGGGGAGCGGGTATTATCTACATATCACACGATCTGGACGAGGTGTTGAAACTGGCCAACCGTATCACGATCCTGAGAAACGGTTACCGGCGGGGCACGGAAGCCACAAACAACCTCGACAAATACCGGCTTTTTCAGCTGACCTATTCGTTTACTGTCGACGGCGAACGCCTCGAATACTCACGGATGAAATTCTTTCTTTTAAAACGCTACCTCGAAAATTTCATCAACTACCTTCCTCTGGCAGCCGCTATTCTCGACCCAACAGGACGTGTCCAGCTCACCAACACCAATATGTCTGATATTATCTCTCACGAACCGGATCAAATCCTCGACCTCGGAATCGACAGTATTCTCGAGATCTTTCCGAAAGAAACACAGGGGGATATCAGGAAGGCCCTCGATCAGCACATTCAGTTCCGATTGGCCGAAACAGAGCTCAAGGACGAGCGGCCGGTAAACCTTCAGGTCATTCCCCTCCTTGACGAAGAGAACTCATTCCTCGGAACAGCGGTGCTCCTCGAAGACGTTTCCATCGACCGGTACATGCAGAACTATCTTATCCAGAGCGAAAAAATGGCATCTGTGGCGGAAGTCGCCGTCGGGGTCGCTCACGAGATCAATAATCCCTTGTTTATTATCAAGAATTACCTGCAGGTAATAAAAGACAGCACCGATGATCCGGAGATCTCCGACCGGATCGACCGGATCGATAAAGAGGCCGCTCGGATCGTTGAAACGGTTGCAAGCCTGCTTTCCTTCTCGCGCATGAAGGAGCAGCCGGCCCCCACCGTCGACCTGACAGCCGTCATCAGCGAGGTGCTCACCCTCCTCCACCACAATCTGTCGGAGAAGCATGTCCGCCTGAGCCATAATCTTCCGGCCGGTCCGGCCCTCATTCACGGCAACGAAAACAAACTCAAGCAGGTCATCATGAACCTGGTTATGAACAGCATCGATGCAGTCCTCGACAATGGGAATATCGACATCAACCTCCACGAACAAGAAGAGGAGGCCATGTACGTTTTTACTGTCAAGGACAACGGCTACGGCATTCCCGAGGATGTTGCTGAAGAGATATTCAAGCCCTTCTTCTCCACCAAGGTGAACAAAAAAAATACCGGCCTCGGCCTCTCCATATGCCGCCACATTATTGAAGATCACGGCGGTACGATCAATTTCCACAGTGTACCGGGGACCTCAACCGAGTTCATCATACGGCTGCCGAAGGCCGGCTGAGCCCGGGCGGATCTAAAAATCGTAGCGGAAGCTTATCTCGGCAAAGTCGTTGTCGTCGTAGCCGCCGAAGAGGGTGTCCGAATCCCCGTGGTAGAGCATGTAGCGGAGGCTGAGCTCTGCATCGTCAACCAGAACGAAGGTGAGTTCCGGAGAAAGGCGGAAGTCCTGGTTTTCTATCCCCATGGCGAAAGAGAACTCCGGCTTTATCCGGTCGTTGACCCAGCTGTCGGTCAGGGCCGCACTGACGATATTGTCGGTGGGGTCGTCCTCCTCGTTGATGTAGTAGGAGCCGTTTCCCTGGATGTTGATGTTGAGATTGCTTATCGGCAGATCCCGGTCGAAGCCCGCCACATACTTGATGGAGTGGTTGTTCTCCCGCATCTCGTCGTCGCCCTCGAAGTCCTCGGTGAGGTAGTAGGCCGCCTCGGCGCGGAGGTTGAAGCCTGCCGGTGCGGCCGCCGCTTCCAGGCCGAAGAGGTGGAGGCGGTCGTAGCTGATGTCAAGAGCTGTAGGGGTAGCACCTACATAAGTCACATCAAAAGATGGCTGGTGAAGATAGCCGAAGTAGTACATCCCGCCCAGGTCCACCGGGCCGAGGGTGCCCGAGAGGCGCAGGGCGTACTGCCCGTTGGCCAGGGTGTCCATGTCGCCGGGATAACTGATATCACCCGTTGTAGACTGAACCGCAGTAGTCAAATCGGTTAATTGTTGTGTCTGCGCCGGAGCCCATCGCCCACCGGTCGGCAGCAAATCGGGGGTAAAGACCGGCAGGTACACAAGCTCGGCCATGCCGTTCATCCCCAGGCGGATGTTCGCTTTAAACATGAACTCTGCAACCTTCCGCTCGATGTAGTCGTTGTTCACGAAGTCGTAGTAGTCGATGGGGTTGAGCACATCCACCACGTGGACCTGATCTCCGGTTCCCCAAACCTCCTTGATGTATCCTGCCTGGATATCGAAATGGTCGTAGTAGAGGCGCAGATAGGCCTCGTCGATCATCCGCTGCAGGTACCAGCTTATGTTCATGTCGGTTGAGGTCAAGTCGAAATCCCAATTTCGGTGGAAGCGCAGGCCCGCCTTTACCTCGGAATTGTCACCCTCGTAGTGCAGGTCGAGGCCCACCCGGGGGTAGGCGCTATTGTCATTCCGAAAGGGGTTCTCGTAATCCATGTAGCTTCTAAGAGTGGTTTCGAGAAAACCGCTCCACTCGAGGGCCGGCTGGGCCTGCGATTCGCCGACTTCCGAAAAACCGCCTTCCCCGGATCCCGGCTCCTCATCGAGAAATGAATCCTGGGCAAAAACCCCGGCGGTAACAAATAATAAAGCGGCAATCAGCGCTGTCGTACCAATAAATGTTTTTTTTATACTTCGTCGCATTACGGCCTCCCTGTTTTCAGAAAGTTAACGGTAAACAGACCGTCCTGCAGTTCTTCGTTATACTCCAAACGTTGGATATCCAGTTTCGTGCTGTGGCCGGTCTGCAGGTTTTTCATAGTGGTGTTGATGGGCGTCCAAAAGCCCTGCACTCTTTCGATCCGGCTCACGGTCATCCGTTTAAAGAGCTCGCCCTGCTTGTCGTAGAAATCGACACGGACGGGAACCCAAATCTCCTTGGCCACCCAGGCAACTTGCCTGGAATACTGGCTGTCGGATGATTCTTTCGGAACCGACTCGACAACATAGCAGTCCCGCCCTTGGGCCCTCTCTTCCCGGAGCAGGGTGTAGGTACTTTCTTCTACATCGCGGCTCTGCATATCGTCATAGGTGAAGTCGGTCCCCATAAAGGAGCTGTCCCCTTCCGATGCAGCAATCCTGCGAACCCGTCCGAGAGCCGGCAGATAGATCCACTGGTCGTCGTCCCGGCCGGGATTTTCGACCGTTAAAAAACGAGTGTTTTCGACGGATGCAGGCTTATGAAAAACAATAATACTCTTATTTCCTTCTTGTGATTCCTTACTCCAGTTCTCGATCAGACGTTGCTTTTCCGATCCGGAAGAATCGATAAGGGTCATCTGCACGAGCGAGTGCATCGTGTCGCCGGAGGGTTTGTCTTCGACATTTTCGATTACCTCGCGTCCGTTAATGGCCGGGAGAGCAGCCGCAACCCCGGCAATCAATACCAGCAGCATAAAACCTCGCTTGATGCCGCGGCTAAATTGTGTGTTTCTCTCTGTCATACAACCTCCTTGGGTTTTTGTCGAATTGGTCGACTGATGAATTTCGGTTTAAATAGTTCCAAAAGCACCGGCAAGAGCGTCATCGAGGCCAACGACGAGGTGAACATGGTAATGGCGATCAGGACGCCGAGGTACATAAGGGGATTGAATTTGGAGAAGATCAATACGGCAAAGCCGGCCGCAACCGAAACGGCATTGAAGGTAATCGCCTTGCCGGTAGTACCAAGGGTCCGGACCGTTACCGTTTCCAGGTCGTCGGTCCGCAGGCGTTCATAATGATAGGTGGACATGAAATGGATGGCATAGTCTATGCCGATACCGATCGCCAGCGAGGCGACCATGGCGGTGCTGATATCCAGTTTTATCCCGGCAAAGCCCATGACCGCAAAATTGATGATCACAGCAAAGCCGAGGGGAATGATGGCAAAGATTCCGGCCGCAACCGAACGGAAGGTAAAGGCAACGATAATAAAGACCAGCGAAAGCGATATCAGGATGCTTCTGGTTTGTGCGTCGACGAGCAGGTTCGTAAGAGCATATTTGACCAGCGCCGAACCGGTTGTTTCCACGGTATAGCCGTCGGGGAAATAGCGATCGGCATAGTTGTGTACCGCTTCAACGATCGGCTTCGATTCGCGGGAACCGGTGGTATTGAGCTGTACCGTCATCTTGACCTGTTCCGGCTCGAGCGCGTCATCGGCCCACTCGTCCATACTCCCGGAATACAAGAGCAAATATTGGGATATAAGATTGCTCAAGCCCTGCCGGTTCTCGGGCGGATATTTTGCCGGATCGTAGGGAATCTCGTAGTATGCAGCGCCGCGGTAGTTCATCTCCTTGTTGATGAGCTCGATAAGCCTTCGCCCGGTCATTTCGACGTTGTCCGTTCCGGCGTAGGCCCGATTCGCCAAGCGAGCGAAATCACCGTAGGTAAACTGCTTATCGAAATCAACCGGGGAAAGATAGCGCTGGTGCTCAGATATCCCCCCTGCAGATCGAGACTGCTGATTTTCCGTCCGGTCTGACTGGTCCGATTCGGAGGGCCGGGACTGCCCTTCGGAGAAGCCTTCGCTGGAAAAACCGCTGTTGAATCCGGAATCATCTGATACAAAACTGGAAAAGCCTGTGCCTTCCTGCTCCTTCGCTCCCCCGCTGGAGGCAGCGGTCTCTTGCGCACTTTCCTCGATATCCGGCGGGTAGTTCATCACCTGGTTCATCCGCTTGATAAAGTCGGCAAACGAGTTGACCCGGGTCACCTCTTCGTACTCCTCGACGAGGTAGGAGGACATGTCGTCCATGGCCTTCAGAATTTCCGGATTTGTCAGGTCCCCCGGTTTTTCTCCCCGAATGACCACATCGAAGAATTCGGTACCCGAGAATTTCGTGCGGAGAAACCGGTCTGCCTGCCTGACGTTCGAGTCCTCTTTGAAGTATTCGATAATTGCGTTGTCCTTGACTACCAGCGACATCCCGTACAGGGAAACCACACCGACAAGAACGGCCAGGATGAGGATCCGCACCCGGCCCTTATCGAAAAAGTGATACAGAGACATGAGCACAGGATGGTAACCTTCTTTCCCGCCGTCCTCTCCGTCTTCACATTTTCGAGTCCGGTCCTTCCGAACCAAAAGAATGGAAGGAATAAAGGTTACAGCGACGATCACGGCGGCAAGGACCCCAACGGCGGTAAAGATCCCGAAATTGCGCATCGGTACTACCTGGCTTGTCGCCAAGGCGCCGAACCCTGCAATCGTGGTAAGGCCCGCCATCAATACCGGCCGGCGAACCCTGCGCATGGTTTCCTCCACGATCTCCCTGCGGCGGTCTTTCCCCACGTCTTCACTGCATCTGTCTACCTCGTCAAAGTAATGACTGACGATGTGAATACCATATGCACTCCCGACCGCCACCAACAACACCGGAATCACCGTTGCAACTATGGAAAGCGGTACGGAGAGCATGGCCATGGCCCCAACAGTCCAGATCGAACTCACGATAACCGTGAGCGTGGGCAGCAAGACGCCCCCCAACCGCCGGAAGGCGAGATACAGGGTGAGCAGAACCACTACAATGACCATTGGTATGAGAGTAACCAGGTCCGATCGCATGTTTGTGCTCAGCAGAACCGTCATCGCAGGGTTTCCGGCGATGTGGTATTCGAGCGGCACGTCCTCCACTGATTGCATTATATCTTCGATCTGAAAGTAGAGTTCCTGCCTCTGTTCATCATCCAACCCATCGGGAAAGGTTACGAGAATCTGCGTGGCGCTAAAATCCTTGGAATACAGGGTTTTGTCGTAGATGTCCCAGGAAAGCAGTTTGGACTTGAGTGTCCGAAGTTCTTCCTCCGTTCCTTCGAAATCCTCCCCGATGAGGGGAGAAGCCTTCATCCCTTCCGCAGTCCCCTCGATGAAGTCGGTGTTCGTGAGGGACATTACGTCTTCGGCATTCGGAAGCTCCTCTATCTGTTGTGTCAGACCTCGTATGAGGTCGATGTTTTTTGAGTTAAAGATATCGGCCCGTTTGAACTCGATCCCTATACCGAGAACCAAGTTGCCTCCGAACAGATCGCTGGTTCGTTGATAGGCCTGGGAGGCGGGATGTTCCTCGGGGATAAAATTCATGACATCATTATCCAGGGTCGTTTTCGGGAGCTGTAGAGCAAAAAAGGCGGTTATTCCCAAAATAACGGCGATGGTCAGCCAGGGCCTGCGGGTTCCGAAACTCATCAGCTTTTCTCCTTGATGGCGTTTAAAAAGATGGAAACCATATATTCAATCAGTTCATCAGCCCGATATGCATCCGTCTCTAATGCGGCTGGTATATTCGTATCCAGTCGTTTCATGAAGCTGGTAACCAGATGAATAAAGAGTACGGCCGTTTTTTCAGCCTCAAGATCATGACGGATCGAGCCGTCGTCTATTCCCTGTTGGAGGGTTTCAACGACCAATAAGCGCATATTCCGGTAGATTTCCATGCACCCGGCCGTACTTTGTTTACCGTTGGCGATGGCATAGGCATACTGATCGAGGATAAGCGAGAAATAAACCAGATCGGTTTGGTTACTATAAAAATCGAGATAGGCCCGCCCGATATTTTGCACCTTTTCAAAGCCGGTGCGTCCTTCTTGAGCAGCTTCTAAAATCCTATGATGGATCTCGTTCAATGTTTGCCGCAGTATTTCGAAGGTAAGCTCTTCTTTGTTACGAAAGTAGAGGTACAAAGCCGCCTTGCTCAGTTCAGCTTCCCGGGCGATATTCTGCATGGTTGAGTTCTCTATTCCCTTCTCGAGGAAAACCCGTTTCGCAGCGGAAATGATACCGTCCCTTCGTTGAGCCCGTTCTCTTTTCTTTCGTTCGTGAATACCCATGCCGGCCTTCAGTCTGGATTTTCTGACCATCGGTCACATACTGACCGCCGGTCACTTAAAAGAGTATACAAAGCCCGCGGAAAAAAAACAAGAATGCCGATAGAAAAATCTGCACCGCCTATCTTTCTTCGCTTTTTTCTTCGCTATTGGCCAGGGGTTCGGTAACCATGTAGTAGTTGTTGGAGGCGTTCCAGAGGGTGTAGCCGGAGGCAGGTGAAGCCGACAGCCCCTCGATCTGATTTTTTAGATAGGAAGAATAGACCTCTTCCTCGAATTCCCGTTCTCCTCCGATCAGAAAGGCTTGAACATAGGGGCGGATGAGTATCTTCCCCTCCGTAAGGAGTGCCGCCTGGGTCGCCCCTTCTTGGTAGATCTTCCGTGCCCGTTCCAGGTAGCTGAGCTCGCCGTGGAATTCCCGGGCAAAATGAGAGGGATAGTACATGGGGCACAGAACATCAATATAATTTGAAAACACCTCGATATTCTGTCCAAGATATTCCATGGCAAAGTAGCCGTTGAAACCGTAAACATCAGTGCTTATCGGGAGATCGAGCCGCTCCCTCGCCAGTTTCAAAAATGACTCGAGGGCATCCGTTCGGCGCATCCCCGGCCGGCGATGCCGGTACTCGATATCCGAAATATCTCCGTCTGAGGGAAACCGGATGTAATCGAACTGGATCTCGTCGAATCCGAGCTCCGCCAGCTCTGCCGCTACATCGATGTTGTAGTCCCAGACCTCCCTCGCGTAGGGGTCGACCCAATATTCCTTCGGTACTCGCCGTTCTTCGCCGGACTGCTCATCTACTACCGTCCGGAAATTTGTCCACGCTTCGTTGCGGCTGCGGCTCCAGAGCGCGTATTCCTGCTTCTTATATTGAAAAAAACGAGGGTCTTTGAAGACGACGATCCGGGCTATGGTGTAGATATCACGCGATTTTGCCTTGTCGAGGAGGGCCTGAGCATCGATCCGTTCCCGGACAGCGTCGATTTTCTTGGGAAGCTCGAGTTTTGTATCGTAGGTCAGATAGCCGCTGTCGTCTTTCATATCTACCACAAAACTGTTGAGTCCGTGCTCCTCGATAAAATCGAGATGGCCGGCGAGGGTTTCACCGGAGGCCTGGTGAGAATTGAGATAGAGTCCCCGCCTGCCGGCGGCCTCTTCCTGCCTGCTTCCGGCTTCGTACTCGGGCAGCTTTTCTCCGGCCAAATGCTGCTCTACCGGGGAAGGAAGGCTTTCTCCCTCCGGGACAGGCTCGAGCTCCTTTGAAGAGGCATTGAATATCCAGCTGCTCCTGCCCATATCGGCAGCCAGAAAGATCCGGTCCGGCTGACTCGGATGATAGGCAAGGGCCTCGATCTGCCTGGCGTATCCGGCCCCGAGCTCGATATCCTCGGAGCCCTCGCTGATGTGCTTCCAGGTTTTTCCTCCGTCCCTGCTCTCGAACAGACCGTGAAAGGAGGTGCCGATAAGCATCCGGCCGGGGTCCTCCGGATGCAGGGCGGAAGCGGTAAAATAATCGTATCGCCAGAAGGGCCCTTCCAGGGGAAGTTCTTCCCAGCTTCTCCCGGCATTCCGGCTGAGATAGGCTGAACGTGACAGGGTAAGCAAAACCCGGCCGGGATCGTCCGGATCAAGAGAGAGAGAGGTTTTCCGCCGCGGGAGAGGGGTACGAAACGGATAGACCTTCCGCGTAGGCAGTCCCTCATCCCTGACCTCCCACTGCTCCTGCTTCTCGTTCCAGGCTTCCAGAGTATGGTCTTCCCGCAGCCGATATCTGCCGGGCATCAGCTCGCGAAAAGAACCGGCGGTCTTTACCGGGGCAGTCTCCTCATCGGAGGGTTCCTGCGAAACCCGCTGCACCCTCTTACCGGAAACAGTACCTGCCGAACCGGAATCGCCGGTTTGTTCGGCGCTGCCCGCACATCCGACACCCAGCAGCATTACCAGAACAATTCCGATCCAGCAGGCGGAAAAAAACCGTTGAAGCACGTTATCCTCCCAGCCGCATCCTATCGCAGAATCAAAACCGTGAGAATACCTTGTACCGATTTGATTATTCGGAACAGCTTCAACACCTCCGCACTCACAAGTGGGCTATTTTGACACTACTGAGAGGCCATAAATACCCACTGTAGCAGAAATGCACACAAAATTACTCACAAAATCCCGCCCCCTGATTGTTTGAATGGAAAAAACACTCGAAAGAATTTTAATTCCTTTCCCCACAAAGAATTACAGCCAGAAAAAAATCTGCGCCCTGCCTCAAAAGTTGGCACGATATATGCTGTATAGTAGGTGAAGACTTTGAAGAACAATATAAGGAGGATACTATGAGAAACATAGCACTGTACCGACCGACTGGAGTAAAAAGCCTTTGGAACGAGATGGATTCATTGTTCAATTCCATGCTCACCGAGGGAAATGGGAATTCCTTTCCGAAAGTGGATATCAGAGAAGAACAGGATCACTACTTCCTCGAAGCAGAGCTTCCCGGAATGACCGAAAAGGATGTCGATGTCAGTATCGACAACAACCTGCTCACGATCTCGTCCGCTCGGAAGGAAGAGAACGAAGAAAAGAAAGAGGGCTATCTCGTTCGTGAACGAAAGCAGCGATCCTTTGCCCGCAGCTTTGTCCTGCCCCGTGATGTAGAGAAGGACAAAATCGAGGCTTCTTATAAAAACGGGCTGCTGACTCTTGATATTCCCAAGAGTGAAAAGGCAAAGCCACGAACTATTGAAGTAAAGAGTAATTAAAAAAAAGAGCAACACAAGACTCAGCAGCAGAGTCCGTCTTTAACCCTTGCTTCCCGCCGGCTTTCCCGCCGGCGGTTTTTTTCGGCCGAAAAAAAAGGATGGACCTCCGGAACAAAGTCCATCCTTTCTAAACTTTTTTCGATTCCAACTTGTTTCTATGCTTTTCCATAGCTCCGGATTCGATTGAATCATAGCCGCTGAACCCGGAAGTAAAAAAGTGAACGGTTGTACTTTCTTTCTCGATAGTGCAGAGAATTATGTACTCTAGGAGCAGTTGTATTTATTCTTTTTGATCTTTTAAAGATAAAGCATTCAGTAGTTCTATCCGGTTATGCACCCCGACCTTTTGATATATCCGATAGATGTAATTTCGCACAGTCTGGCTGCTGAGGTTCAACGCCTCCCCTATCTCTGCATTTGAGTAGGCCCTGGCAATCAAATCCACAATCAAATACTCTCGTTCGGAAAGATTATATCCATCGCTATCGACCAGGGAGTTCACCGGCTCTTGTGACTCCTTCAACAGAAAATGCAGGGCGATATAGAGGCTGAAGATGTTCAGCAAAATGTTATAAAACAAAAGGGGGCTGGGCACGACGATACCAATACCCTCTTCCTGCAAGTAATATCTTAGAAACACGAGACCGAGGGCCGCCGGGTAATAAAGGAAGGTCACCGTTCCAAAAATCCGCACGGTTTGTCCGCCGGCAACAGTCTGTAGATTGCGAATATAGGGCATGATCAGGAAAAACCCGAAGAGATAGAGATTTAAACGCATCAACCGCCGAATATCGATCAGGATCCTGCTTTCAGTGTGAAATATCAAAACCAGACTCACCAGGTATATTCCGGCAAGAATCCAGAAAAAATGTATACGAAGCGGCCGGTGTCTGCGGGGCACCATTCTCCTTATAATAAAAGGGATGGATCCGACCAGAAGAATCTCCGATATCAGAGAAAGGATAAAAACCAGAAGAGAAACCGGCTCCACCGGTTCGAAGGTGTTAACCCGCCGATATACAAAGACCAAGCCGCTGAAAAGGTAGAGATTCTCGGCAAAGATAATCAGGATAAAACCGGCTAAGGTAACTGTCCTGCGCCTCGTCCATGAATAGACGAGAAACCCCAAAGAAACCACGGCAACAAAAGCTGCAGCGAAATAGAGAAAGACCAGGTACTGCCCCATACACGCATAGTATAGTTCGTTCGCTGCCGTTTTGCCACTATTTACTTTTTCACCCGAATTTGTGAAAATCCTCTTGCTTTATGGATCAACTGGAACAACTGGAAAATATATCGATCAGAATCATCAGAGAGGCTTATGCCAATTTCAAGAGCCTAAGCATGCTCTGGTCGATCGGGAAAGACAGTACCGTTCTGTTGTGGCTTACCCGGAAGGCCTTTTTCGGCCATGTACCCTTTCCGCTCGTACATATAGACACAAACTATAAGATCCCCGAGATGATAGAGTACCGTGACTCCCTCACACGAAGATGGAAACTCCCCATGGTCTACGGCCAAAACGAGAAGGCCCTCGAAGAAAAGCAAACCTACCCGGACGGGAATGTAGACCGGATAACCTGCTGCCGCTTGCTCAAAACCCAGGCCCTCAGAAACACCCTGAACGGCAACTGGACCCGATACCGCTTCAACCATGAACGCGACCGCTACGAACCAGATCCTGATACCGAGATGTACACCGGCGTAATCGTCGGCGTTCGTGCCGACGAAGAGGGCTCTCGATCCAAGGAGCGCTACTTCTCCCCAAGGGACAAGGAAAATGAGTGGGAAATAGCAGAGCAGCCTCCTGAATTCTGGAATCAGTTCAAAACCGATTTCGCCCCCGGTACGCATGTACGCATTCACCCTCTCCTGGACTGGACTGAACTGAATATCTGGGAATATATCAAGCGGGAAAACATCCCGGTTGTCTCTCTTTATTTCAATCAGGGAGAGGGAAAACGGTACCGGTCCCTCGGATGCTGGCCCTGTACCTTTCCTGTAGAATCACAGGCCCGTACTATCGATGAAATAATTGAGGAACTCAAAAGCGGCAGGTTCAAGAATATTGCAGAACGGTCGGGCCGGGCCCAGGACAAAGACGACGGCGGCGGTCTCGAAACACTCAGACGAAACGGATATATGTAGACAGGAATACTGCGGAGAACTATGGAAAACGCGATCGAGACGATGAACATTGTAGTCACCGGCCATGTTGATCACGGAAAGAGCACCATCATCGGTCGCATGCTTGCAGACACCGGGAGTCTGCCCGACGGCAAACTAGAACAGGTCAAACGAAACTGCGAACGCAACTCGAAACCCTTTGAGTACGCCTTTCTCCTGGATGCCCTGAAGGACGAACAATCTCAGGGAATAACAATCGACTCTGCCAGGGTCTTTTTTAAAACCCCCAAACGTCACTACATTATTATCGATGCTCCCGGACATATCGAGTTTCTAAAGAACATGGTTACCGGCGCCGCCCGTGCCGAGGCAGCTCTGGTGGTCATCGATGCGGCCGAGGGAATTCAGGAGAACTCGAGGCGGCACGGATACCTGCTTTCCATGCTCGGAATCCAGCAAATCACCGTACTGGTCAACAAAATGGATCTGGTAGACTACGACCAGAATGTTTACAACAAAATCGTTTCCGATTATCGGGATTTTTTATCCGAACTCGATGTCGGAAATCCGACATTTTTACCGGTAAGCGGAAGAATGGGCGAAAACATCACCCGCCCGAGCGACAAGATGCCGTGGTACGAAGGTGCGGGAGTCCTGCAGGTGCT
>JAIPGG010000006.1 GCA_021736255.1 Spirochaetales bacterium
CATAATGTAGAACTTCTACTTCAACCTTTCTCTTTACCGCCTCTTCAGCAAGTGCATAGATTCGAGAGCTCACTTCCTCCGACAGATAGTATTCTCCACAATTGTCACATACCTGAGCCGGAACATCCTTGATCACAATGACCGTAGTATCTCTTTCCAAAGTTACTGTTGTCGTTCCCTGTTGTGTAGTACCAGTTTTACAAATTAAGCAACTCATCTCTGCCTCCGCCTTTTATAATCATTTTCCCAGATCAGAGGATCGGGTTCATATACAGTAATAATGTAGCATACTGATGCAGAGGAATCTCTCCCTACAAGTACATGTATCGGTCGCGCATTGGAATACCCGAGTAGTAAGTACTCGGGAAAGGAGTATCATCTTTATACTCGATTATCGCTTCACCTCTACTGACAATAGTACGAATCTGCTCAGGGCTAATTGAACGGAAGAACATTCGCTCAAAAGCGTGTCGTGTAAAAGTGATCTCCCGGCAATTCACATATACTCCTTTGACATTCCGCTTTCTTCATTACAAAGCAACTCCACGCTTAATATCTTCCAAACGGTCTTCGAGAATAAGAGAGACTGCCTCACGTAAACTATCTTTTGCCTCTTCTACAGTCTCACCCTGACCGTTTGCACCGGGAACCTCTGGACAGATTGCCCAGTAGCCACCTTCCGGAGCTTTCTCAATAATTGCCGTGAGCTCACTTTTCATGTTTTTCCTCGACAAAGATGCACGAGGTGATGCAGACCGCAATCGAACGAAACGCAGATATCGATAAATTCCCCGATAATTACAACATCCCTCATCGCAAACCGGAGGCTCCCTGCCCTGTCTGCGGCTCCCCCATCGGAAAGGGAAAGGTAAACGGTCGGAGTTCCTATTCCTGTCCCCCGTGCCGGAAACGTTGATCTTTTAAAAGCTGAATCTGTTCAACAGCAGATACATCTACTGAATTTTCATATTCAAAAAGGTTTAAGAGAAACTGATCAGATTTTTTTCTTTACAACAGGAGCGCAATAATCTACAGTACATTACCTATGGACAGAATGCCCGGCCAATACCGGCGGTGCTATTGTGCGGGGAACACACGGTCTGTAAGCACGGAGACCCCATGAAACACTCGGAGAACAGGACCATTCTGCTGGTTGAAGACGAGGCGCTGATCGCGATGGCCGAACAGCGGACGCTCGAACAGCATGGGTATCGTGTGGTTTTGGCCGCCGACGGGGAACGGGCCGTCCACATCGCCGAAGAGCAGCCGGAGATTGATCTGGTGCTCATGGACATCAACCTGGGCACCGGCATGGACGGAACCGAGGCGGCGCAACTTATCCTAAAAAATCGTGACCTGCCGATCGTCTTTCTCTCCTCTTATACTGATCCGGCCGTCGTCGAAAAAACCGAACGGATTACCTCCTACGGCTACATCGTCAAGAACACAGGAGATACCGTTCTGCTCACATCACTTAAGATGGCGTTCCGGCTCTTCTATTCGCAAAAGCTCGCGGCAGAGACCTTTGATCATTCAATAAACGGGCTCTGTGTTCATCGGCTCCTCTATGACAAAGCCGGTACTCCATACGACTGCGAATACCTGAAGGTGAACGAAGCATTCGAGCGTCAGACCGGCTTGATCGCTCAGAAGCTTATCGGAAAGACCGTCCGCGAACTCTTTCCCGACGATCAAGCCCAAGAGGTGATAGAGCTGTATATCGATGTCGTCTCGAGCCGGACTCCGGCCCGAAAGGAGATCTGGTTCGGGCCGACCGGAAGCTGGTACGAACTGAGCGTATTCCCGACCCGGGGAGACGAGTTCACGGTTGTGGTGCAGAACGTCACCGAACGCAAGCTCGCCCGCGAGAGGCTCGAGCGGGAAAAGGAATGGCTGCGCGTGACCTTACAGAGCGTGGGAGATGCGGTCCTCGCCACCGACGCCGAGGGGTGCGTGAAGTTTCTGAACCCCGTCGCCGAACAGCTGACCGGATACGCTACGGACGCAGCCGCCGGAAGGTCCCTCTCAGAGGTTTTCCGCATTTTCAACTCGCACACTCGAGAGCCGGTGAAAAACCCTGCCGAGCGTGTGCTGGCCGAGGGTCGGGTGGTCGGGCTTGCAAACCATACGGTTCTTATCTCTGCGAACGGGGAGGAGTACCAGATTGCCGACTCGGCGGCGCCGATCCGCAGCTCCTCCGGCGAGATCATCGGCGTGGTACTCGTCTTCCGCGATGTGAGTCGGGAGTACGCCGCCGCCGAACAGCTCCGCGAACGAGAGCGTAATATGAGGCAGGCTCAGGAACTTGCAGCCCTCGGTTCCTGGCGAATCAACCTGGAGGACGGTACCGTGGAAGCTTCTCCCACGGCACACAGGATCTACGGGCTGTCCGAAGACAGGCTGACGCTCGGACATATCAAGAGCGTTCCATTGGCGGCCTACCGCGATATGCTCGATGCCGCGCTCTACAACCTTGTTCATTACAGGCAGCGGTACGATGTGGAGTTTGAAATCCGCCGCCCAAATGACGGTGAAATTCGGCATATCCATTCGATCGCCGACTACGATGCGGATCTGAACGTGGTGGTGGGAACGCTGCAGGATATCACTGAGCGCAAGCGCGCCAAAGAAACCTTGCGCGAGGAGCGGGAATGGTATTCGACCATTACGGAGATGAGCCCTATCGGTATTGCTACTGTGGACGCCGACGGGGTGATCACCTACGCGAACTCCGCCGCCGAGCGTATTCTGGGCCTTCAGCGCGACCAGATCACCTCGCGTACTTACGACGCACCGGAATGGAAGCACACTGCTCCGGACGGCGGTCCGTTTCCAGACGAAAAGCAACCGTTTTCGATTGTTAAGAAAACGCTCAAGCCGGTGTACGACGTTCGGCACGGCATTACATGGCCCGACGGCAGGCACGTCGAGTTGTCCGTTAATGCAAGCCCAATCCTTACCGAGGACAGCGGCTTCGAAGGTATGGTCGCAACGGTCGAGGACATCACCGAGCGAAAACGGGCTGAGGACCACGTCCGGGCCCTCCTGCGGGAGAAGGAGCTCCTGCTCCGGGAGTCGCATCATCGTGTCATGAACAACATGAACACCATCAACAGTTTGCTTTCGCTCCAATCATCTACAACCAAATCTTCGGATGCCCGCGAGGCGCTCAACGACGCTGCACAACGGCTCCAGTCGATGGCGCACGTGTACAACAAGCTCTTTCGCACCACTCGAACCGGGACCATGAGCCTCCGTGAATTCCTCCTCCCGCTTATAGATGAGGCTATAGAGGTATTTACCTCCGTCATCCCCGTACGGGTATCCGCAGAGGTGGAGGATATCCCGATCGACTCCGGAACGCTAACCTCACTCGGCATTGTAATCAACGAACTCCTGACAAACTCGGTAAAACACGCCTTCGCCGGCCGAGAGGAAGGGCATGTGTCCGTCACAGCCGTCGAAGAGGATTCGCAAATCATCATCACCTATCGCGACGACGGCCCCGGACTGGACCCGGATACGGCGACCGAAGAGGCGCTCGGCTTCGGTATGCAGCTTGTACAGTCGACCGTTGAGAGCCTGGACGGCCGAATTGTGATACATCCCGGCCCGGGATTCCACATCGACCTGACGCTGCCGAATACGTGAGCGCGTATCCGGAACTCCCTCAACGAGTAAACTCAAGCCTCCCTGCGTACACTGCCGCGGGCGGTGACTCTGCGAGTTGCCACCTCGATAGGGCATCTTCGCAGCAACAAAACGGCATAGGAAATCCTAAGGGGGGAGCGGAATAGCCCGCCCGCTGCACCCGGCGGAGCGGAGGAGCGGAGCCGGATCAGTGCAGCGGAGCCCCGGCCTTTACCCCGCGGCTATGGAGCGCGGGGGCGCTCCCCCGCCTGTAGTGGGAGTTTATTACGCGGGAAAGTGGAACCCGTCCTTCTCGTCTCAGTCTTTTATCAAGAGCTTCTAAAGGCAGCTATAGCGGATGTATATCAGGGCCGGCAGCCGGATCTCTACCGGATAGATGGGCTTTGAACGGGAGAACCGGTTCAGTGGCCTTCCCCCAACGCCATGCGGCCCATAATCGAGGTGAACCGGCGCAAACTCTCTTTCATTCCCCCGACATCAAAGGAATCGGCCATTTTCTCAATCTGTTTTCCATAGTGAATCAGTTCATCACAATCATACGCCATTCCGATTTTTTTAAGGCGGCGGCTCAACTCAACAGCATCGCCGATGGAAATTACATGCTTCAGTTGATTCAAGAGGGGGAGTATCTGCTCGTAAAAATCTCTGCGGAAACTTTCACCCGATTCCACCAGGAGAAGACGGCATGCATTCTCCATCGGCCGGTCGGCATCTCCCTCCAGGTCTGTCTCCGAAGGTAAATCCGATGCAGGAGCCGGTTTGACCTGAGAGCCACCATTCTGATTTGCTGTTAGTGGTTTCCTTGCTTCCCCTCTCGAAATAGTATGCGGAAGAAAGCGGGAAAGGGTACGGAAGAGTTCGTTCTTTTGGACAGGTTTTCGAAGACACTCGTCAAAAAGGTTTTTGACCTTGTCTTCCTCGTCCTTCATGACCGCAGCCGTCAGCGCTAAAACCGGGATTGTTTTCCAGTCCTCCCTGGCCCGTATTTTTTCAACAGCCTCATACCCATCCATTTCAGGCATCCGCAAATCCATAATCACCAGATCGGGAAGGGAGGTTTCTATTTGTTCGAGAGCTTGGACGCCATTTTCGGCTTCGAAAATATTTATGTCTGTGTCCTCTAAATAGGATCGTACGAGCAGACGGTTGTTCTCTTGGTCTTCCACCAGCAGTATTGTTGCAGATTTGAATTGGACAATTTCTTTCCATTGGGTTTCCTGTTGTTTACCGGCCGGATAATCGGAGGTTGAGATGTTTTCCTGCTTTGGACTCGAATCATTCGGAGCATCGACCGGAAGGGTGATTAAAAAAGCGGTACCGACGTTCACCCGGCTTTCGAGTTGTATGCTGCCGCCAAGCGTTTCGATAATCCGGCGAGAAATCGTCAATCCTAAACCGGTACCCCCGTATTTTCGAGTAGATTGTCCATTCTGCTGCTGGAAGGGTTGGAAAATTGCCTTTTGCTGATCGAGGGGGATGCCGATACCGGTGTCTTCCACACGGATGAACAACTCTCCGGGCAGCCCCACCCTAGGGAGGGGGAACCCTTCCAATTGGCCTTTTGCTTCAAATTCTCCCTCCCTAAACCAGAATTTTACAACAACCGAGCCTGTCTCTGTGAATTTTATCGCGTTTCCAACCAAATTGTAGAGGATCTGCCTGATACTGGTCGCATCAGTCATAAGAGAAAACGGTGTCGCATCTTCAACATGAAATTCAAGTGAAATTCCCTTTTCAAGAGCCCGTCCCTCCAACACACGGCGGGTTTCATCGACCAATGCCCGGATGTTCACTTTTTCGATTACCGTTTCCATCTTACCGGCATCAATTTTCGAGAGGTCGAGCACATTGTTGATAAGTCCGAGCAGGGCCTTCCCCCCCGATTCTATGGTCCGGACATACTTGAGAAGCTCAGGATCATCCCGGAGTTTCTCGTGCAAAACTTCGGCAAACCCCAAAACAGCGTTCATTGGGGTGCGGATCTCATGACTCATGTTGGCCAGAAACTCACTCTTAGCCCGGTTCGCCCCTTCTGCCCGATCCCGAGCAACACGAAGGTCCTCTTCGAGGGCAACCCGTTCAGTAACGTCCCTGGCAATAGATATGATTATGCCGTTAAAGGCCGGAAGATAACTTACACTGAGTTCTACAATCATTACCGATCCGTCTTTCCGCCGGTGTTTCGAAGTAAACCGGTCCGAGCCGTTTTTAATAACAGCTCGGACGTGTTCCTCCGTTTCAGCTCTGGATTCCAGGACCTCGATATCGGGAATTTGCATTTCGTAGAGTTCTTCCCGGGAATAACCGGTCATTCTGCAAAAGGCCTCGTTCGATTCGATAAAACGACCTGTCCCGTCCACCGTGAAAATACCGTCGATAGAACTCGAAAGGATCGCCTCAAATCTCTCCCGCTCTTCCCGAAGTGCCTGTTCTGCTTTTTCCGCCCGCTTTTGTTCGGTAATATCCAGGATATATCCGATAAAGCGCTGTTCTTTTCCATCGGCATCCCGTTCAATATGCGTAAAATCACTTACCCATATTATTTCTCCGGTTTTCGTCCGAAGGCGATAGTTTCTGTGTTGAACGTGGTCGGTCTCCGCCTCAATGGCCCCGCTCACCTCTTGCTGCACACATTCCCTGTCCTCCTCAAGAATGAGGTCACGGTAGTCCACCAAAGCTTCAAGGAAATCTTCCCGGCTGTAACCGAGGATCGTCTCTACATTCGGGGTAACCATTTCCACCGGCCGTCCGGGTTCATTCGACCAGCTAAAAACAACCACCGGCCCGGTACTGAATATCTTTTCCAGTTCAAAAGATGAATCGTGCTCCGACATACCTAAACCATAGTAAATTTTGGGCCAAAATAAAATTAATTCTCGGAAAGTCTTGACATATAAACTTACACATGGTATCTACTGTATTAGTTTTGTAATACACTATTACGGAGAGACAGTATGGTAGCAATGAACCAAGTAACATTTGCCTATGGGAAACAGCGGCCCCTTTTCGATTCTTTGGATCTGCGGCTTCCGGACGGCAATATCTACGGCCTTTTAGGAAAAAACGGTGCTGGAAAAACAACACTGCTCAAAATTTTCGCGGGTTTGCTCTTTCCGCGAGAAGGTTCTTCGATGCTTAACTGCTGCGAGGCGGGGGAGCGAAACCCCCGGGCCTTGGAAGAACTTTTCTTTCTCCCGGAAGAATTTTCCGTTCCTGCAACCAGCGGCAAACGCTTTGTCCGGCTTTTTGCACCCTTCTATCCTCATTTCGATTATGAGGCAATGCATGAATATACCGGCGAACTCGGCCTTGATCTATCACGGCCTCTTCCGTCCTTGTCGTACGGAATGAAAAAAAAGTTTTCCCTGGCTTTTGGCCTGGCCAGCGGCTGCAGGACCCTGCTTCTCGATGAGCCGACAAACGGACTGGACATTCCCTCGAAAAGCATCTTCCGGAAACTGGTTGCTTCGGCACTGACTGAAGAGCGGAGCTTCGTGATTTCGACACACCAGGTCAGAGACCTGGAAAATCTCATTGATCCGGTAGTCATTCTCGATGAGGGGAACGTGCTCTTTTATCGAAGTATAGAAGAAATCACTCGTGCCCTCGAGTTCGGCCTCTCTTCCGATGAACCGGAAGAAGCCCTCTACAGTGAAAAAGTCCCGGGAGGATACGCTGTAGTCCGCCCGAACCGGAACGCCACGGACTCTCGGGTTGATTTGGAGCTCTTGTTCAATGCAGTAACCCAACAAAGCAGCCGTTTGAACAGCTGCTTTACCGCTCAGGAGGCCCGGAAATGATAATGAAAAGGCAGCAAACGTTTCATCCAAGAAGGCTCCTGAAATTAATGCGAAATGATTTGGTCTTTCGGACAAAACCTCTTCTGATAACCGTCGGAGCGGTTTTCGGTTTGCTCTTCGTAATAAACATCGCATCGGTAGGCAGCGGTGATTCAGGGGAATTCCACTCGGTGTTTTATGCATTGGTGTTGATGATCGGCGGGCATATTACAACGAGTCTTTCTTTTCGTGAATTACACGATCCGGAAACAAGCTACCGTTACCTCACCCTCCCCGCTTCCATGCCGGAGAAATACCTGGCCCGACTTCTGTTGACATCAATCGGTTACGTGGTCATAAGTTTGGTTCTCTATGAGCTTTTCAGTCTCATAGCAGCCGGTTTTACTCAATTGATCTTTTCGAAACACCACCCGCTGCTTTCTCCCTTTTCTCCGGAAACAGGCAGAATAATTGCAGTTTATCTGGCTACCCACGGGTTGACGTTCTTCGGAGCCGTATTTTTTCGAAGGCTGCATCTGTTAAATACCATCCTCTGGGCTTTTCTGCTGATGCTGGCTGTGGGAGCCGCCACCGCCTTTGCAGGCCGCATTATCTTTTGGGATTTTTTTAACGGGTTTTTCGTTCCGAGCAATATTGATTTTATTCAATTCGGGGAGAAACTCTTTTCTTATATGCGGAGTATGTACGTTTTGTCTCAGATAATTTTCTATGCGGCTGTTCCGGTATTCTTCTGGATATGCGGTTTTGTGCGGTTTCGGGAAACGGAGGTCTGAAAATGGATTTTCGCGGAGCGGAACCAATTTATCAGCAGATCGGCGACAGTATTAGCTATTCAATTCTTCGGGGCAGCCGAAAGAAAGGAGAGCGGATTCCGTCTGTACGGGAGATGGCGGTGAGTATGGAAGTAAATCCGAACACAGTACAACGAGCCTATGCGTCATTACAGGATGAAGGAATAATCCAAAACAAACGGGGTATCGGATACTTTGTGCAGGATTCGGCATACGAGAGGGTTAAGGAAATGAAAACGCAAGAGTTTATAAGTGATGAGCTCCCACGTCTCTTCAAAATGATGGAGCTGCTCGGTCTGACCGTAGATGATCTCGGAAAATATTTTGAGGATTACAGGAAAAACAACAACAAGGATAAATCACAATGAAAACAACAGGCAAGTTATTAATCTATGGCTTGACAGGTCTTATTGCAGTGGCAGTTCTCGCCCTGATCGGTCTCCGCTTACATCTTATTGGAGCTTCAAGCCCCGTAGAGCCGGCAGCAGACTCCGGAGCTCTTATCTCAAAAGATTACCGGCCGGGTGAGTTTGACTCGATAAACATCGATGGTTTTTGGGAGCTGGAGATTACCAGAGGGGATGTATCCAAGGTCAGGATCGAGGCTCCGGAGAATTTTATCGAAAATCTGGCGGTAACCGCAACCAATGGAGAGCTCTCGATAGAGCAGGAACAAAAACTGTTTTACATTGGCATGGGTACCAAGAACCGCCGTCTCCGGGCCGAAATTACCCTGCCGGTATTGAGATCACTGAAAATAACAGGCGGCGGTGATCTTCATCTTTCGGGAATGGAAACAGAAAACCTCAAAATCCTCCTCGAGGGTGCCGGCAGCTTTACAGCGAAGAACTCCCGGGTGGAAAATTTGACACTCGATATAAGGGGAGCAGCTTCCGTGGATATGGCCGGGTGCCCTGTCACAAACGCTTTGGTTGATATGGAAGGAGCAGGTTCGATTCTATTAAACATGGAAGGCGGGCGCTTGTCCGGTTCGATCGAGGGGGCCGGTTCGCTCGAATATACAGGCTCGGTACTGGAAGAAACCATTAACACCAGCGGGTTTGCTTCAGTAGAACAACGCTGAGAGCAGATATGCCCTGACCACGAATGAGCAGGCCTTTCTATGTAGTTACTAGGTATTCAATTTTGTATCAGTGCCGTAATGGATGGCATGAACAGGGCAGACATCCACGCAGGAAAAGCAGCTGAGGCAACGGTTCCCGGTAATCACCGCCTTTTTCTCCCGAACCTCTACTGCGGCGGCGGGGCACACCTCGACACAAAAACCACACCCGATGCAGGCTTCCTGGTCAACCCGGAGCCGCAGGGGAGCCGGGCGGGAAGATAAGTCCAAAAGAGTCCCGAAAGGACAAAGTCCGCGATGCCAGAAGCTCTCGTGGAATATGACGGAGACAACTAACGATACCCCGAGCAGATACAAAAGGACATCAATTCGTAGTTTCAGTCGTAAGTTCAGCACAAGGAGAACGACAAATGCAGCAAGCAGGAGGTACCGGCTGACGGTCATGGCTCTCAATGAAGGCTGGAATCGCTTCAGCGGGGTTTTCTTCAGCAGCCGGGTAAGCGGCCTGAGGAGCGTCTGCATTGGACATATCCAGCCGCAATAGAGTCTCCCGAAAAGAAGGGAAACGGCGATTCCCCCGAGAAAAACGGCAAACCACAACTGGGTACGATTGGTGCTGACCAGGAATAGAAAGGACGCCAGTGCTGCGATCTGCACTCCGGCCATGGACCACCACCGAAGCCCTTTCTTCTTTCGCTTTATTTTCATACGTTCATCCCTCTTTCAGTCCTCTTTCGGTCCCGAGGATACCCTTCGAGGGACTTCACTGCTGTAACAAATGCTACCGTTTGAGGGAAACAATAGGGAGAAAAAGCTCAAGAAGATCCGGATCGAACGAACGTTTGCCCTCCGCCTTCATAAACTCAGTGGCTTTGTGAAAATCCATGCCCTTCCGGTACGGCCTGTCGTCGGTTATTGCATCCCACACATCGGCCAGGGCGATAATCCGGGCATAGAATGGAATAGCATCCCCCTCGAGTCCTTCCGGATATCCGCTGCCGTCCCACCGCTCATGATGGGAAAGGACCCCGCCCCGGACGGGGCCGTAGTTGGGAAGGTCCTGAAGTATCTCAACCCCCCGAACCGGGTGTTCTTTGATCCGGGCAAATTCCTCGCCGGTCAAGCGTCCGGGTTTGTCCAGAATCTGTTCGGAGACGCCGATTTTTCCTATATCATGGAGAAGAGCGGAAATTCGGACTTTCTTTCTGTCCATCTCGCTCAAGCCTGCCGACTCTGCAAGGCGTTCGGAGAGTTCTGCTACCCGTTCACTATGTCCCGCCGTCCATTTGGATTTGGCGTCTACCGTCCTTGTCAGAGCGGTTATCGATGCCAGATTGAGGGCTTCGTATTCTTCCACGGCCCGAACACTGCGGAAGGCAACCCCCACCTGGTCGGCAAGCATCCGAAGGGTTTCCTGCATTTTCCCGTTAAACTCGAAAAGATCGGGGCCTGCCAGCAGGAGAGCACCCTGAAAGTGATTATCTACGGTTATAGGGATACCCGTGAGCGCTGCGAGTTCTATTTCCTCCGGAAAAAAATCATGGTACGGGGCCGGAACAGCCGATCTCCCGCCGGTAATATGGAATTCCGTAGAGAGATCTTGTTCGGGAATAAAAACAGCCGGGGCCTCTTTTCCCTTTCGAGTCGAGGAAATAATCTCGAATTCTCCTTTGCCCCGGTGAATTGCTATAACGGCGGCGCTGCCGGGAATCCGTTCGGTGATAAAGCCCAGCACACGGTCTAAAAGCTCGCTCCGGGATATCGAGGAAAGCACCGCCTTATCGATGAGGTTCATAACCTCCATCGCCTCTACCCGTCTTTGAATCTCCCCGGTCATGCTGTTTAGAGAATCTGAAAGCGACCCGAGTTCATCCTGTCGCCCACGGGGAAACCGGGCATCGAGATTCCCGGCGGCGACCTCTCCTGCAGTGCCCGCTAATCGGCGAATCGGCCGGGTAAAGCGGGTCGACAACAGCCTTGCCAGAACAAAGCCCACCAGAAAAAGCAGCCCCCCGAACAGGAGGATCACCCGGATGTTTTCTTTGACTACCTGCTCGAGCCCGGCACGATTGAGAGTCACCTCCAGAACATGCGTGGCCCGCTCCCCTTCCCAACCGAGGCCTGCATAGAGTTTGGGCCGGCTCTGAAAACCGAAAAACAAACCGCGGCGGGTAAGGGACTCCCCGCTCTCGAGCCGCTGCAGACGCCGGAGAAAAGCTTTTTCGTATTCTTCAGCAGCTTCCTCACCCTCCCGCAGCGGGATCATTTCGCAGCCTTCATCAAGAAAGCGAATCAGAACGACCTCGTCAACTATGCTCTCTTCCGGAGTGAAGATCCGGCCGATTCCCTGGTTCGCCCCTTTACCGAAATCATCCAGATTTACGACCTTCCGAAGGTATTCTGCCGGATCGGTACCCTCATACCTGCTAAAATTCTCCTGGATTGTACTGCTTACTTCAGAAAACATCAGGTAGGTATATATCATGCCCATACCGATAAACGTGAGATAGCCGATAATGAGGCCATAGAGAATAAAATATCCGGCGAGTTTGGCGGTCAGGGAAAAACGGATTATTGCTCACCCTCCAGATATTCGAGTTTGATAGAGGGCTCTTTTTGAGAGGGGTCCCCGGCTTTCATCCGGCGGTAGAAGCAGCTCGTCCGTGTATCTCCGCTGTTGTCCCGGGTGTGGCAGACCCCCGAACCGAGCAGTCGAACCCGGTAGACCAGGGTATCCTGATCACAATCTACAAGCACCTCCTCTACCCTCAGATAGTCACCGGAGGTTTCTCCCTTGGTCCACTGGCTTTTTCTGCTTCTGCTCCAGAACGTGGCATAGCCTGTGTTCATTGTCTTTTCAATAGCAATGCGATCGGCGAAACCCAGCATGAGGACTCGCCCGTCTTCGCTGTTTTGAACGATGACCGGCAAAAGACCGTCCATTTTTTCGAAATCAGGCCGAAAAACGCTCCCCTCTTCCCGATTTTTATCACTCATCCCCGCTCCTTTGCTGTTTACAGTCTATACGAGTTCCGTATCGAAAAGGAAGGAAGACGTTTGTTCCTCTTTTCCGAGTTCCGGATGATCATATTTTGTTTTGTCGAAGAAAAATGCCGCGCCGTCGAGGGCAGGTTGCTCAACCGGCCTGTCGGGATACAGAATATACATTGCCGGATCCTCGTCGTATTCGAGATAGAACCGCTTCCCCCTCGAATCGGTAACCCAGCCTGTTCCTGCAAGCTCGGCACGTGTTACGAAAATATGGGGGGCCCCATAACGGTACTGTTCAATCTCTGTAAAATTCCCTGCGTTCCGTATTATTGATTGTATTGCTTCCGATTCCAGTTCGATCCAGGCCTGTACACGGCGGGCACCGAGATCATGCAGTTCAGAGACAGCAAGACTGTTTGCCGCCTGAAGGGGAAATGAGGTACTGAGCTGCAAATCCTCTGCCCCGGCAAGATTGCTTCGAAAGAGCTCGAACTGATAGAGGGCTGTAACACGAAAGGAGCGAAAGCCTTTTTCATAGGCCTGCTTTAAACGATTCCCGAGATCCTCCAGCCCTGTTTCCGGACAGAAAAAGGGCAGTTCGAGTTCAACACTTCTTCCAAGATCAATGTTGTGAATTGGAACACAAACAACGCCCTTAAAAGCGCCTCCTTCGGCAAACCGCTCCCTTTTACAAACCGGCGGCGCTTTATCGGCGGGCAGGTCGACATCCGTTCTATTCGCCAACAGCTCCTTCCACGACCAGGCGCCTCCCTCGGCAACCTCCGCATCTTTTTCTCCCGCCTTTTCGATTTGCCCGCTCGCCCATTCCCAAAACGTGCGCCGTATTGTTTTGAGCCTGCTCGCAGGAACAAACCAGTCCCCCTCTACCGCCGCTTCTATACGGCCGGCGCGTATCCAGCTGGTCCGGGTCTGCCGAAAAAGGGTTTCCAGCTGCTCTTTTTCCAAGGGCCTGTTTCTGGCGGGTTCGGATTCCAATTCAAAACTCCGCCGTCCTCCTGTCTCCTGACGATCCCGAACCGAGTACGCTGTCTCCAGCCGCTTCCCGTCGAAGCCGATCTCCAGATCAACCACAATTCGCGGTTGGAAAAGCGGCATCCGATCCCTGTGAACCGAGAGCCCGGCTACGCTCTCTCCTATCTTGTAGAGGTAGTTGCCGGCCTGAACCTCGGCCCGGCTTTCGATATATACCAGGCTGCTTTTGTTTCTGCCGCTCGAGGACGTTTTCTGTGGTTCCGTGAGCTGCTTCATCTTTACAACCGTAAAGGAGGGTCCCTCCTCTCCCTGCTTCGGCTGGATACGCAGCCTGTCACCGATGTTTACCGGCCGGGATAGTTCGGCAGTAAAACCGTCGGCGGTAACAGATCGGACCCGCCCGACCAAAAGGCCCGACACTCCCGAAGCTGCAGGATTCACCAGCTCCTTTTTATCTGCTTCGGTCGCAAACCCATGGGACCAGCGTCTTCCGAAAGAACCGGCCAGTACGTTCTTCGCCTCAGAGAGCACCTCCTTCGGCAGACGGCTGCCGGGGTCTTCACCGACGGAATCCAAAACCATTCGGTAGGCCCGCACAACACGGGATACATAATCGGGCTTTTTCAGCCGTCCTTCTATCTTGAACGAGGCGACTCCGAGTCTGGTCAGGTGGTCGAGCATGTCCAGGAAGGAGAGGTCGTCCGGAGAAAAGAGGAAGCCGCTCTCCTTGTTTCCTTCATCATCCTGCCGGTAATACCGCCGCCTGCACGGCTGCTTGCACTTCCCCCGGTTCCCGCTCCAGCCCCCGATCCATGAGGAAAACAGACAGTTTCCCGAGAGCGAACAACAGAGAGCGCCGTGAACAAATACCTCGATCTCGGTATCCACCGCCGTCGTAATGCTCTCCAATTCATCAAGGGAAACCTGCCGTTCGAGTATTACCCTCCCGACTCCCAGACGGGAAAGCAGCTCTACTCCCGCGCTGTTGTGGGTCCCCATCTGAGTAGATGCATGGATTTCGGTCTCGGGCCAACGCTCCCGCAATAGCCGCAGCACCCCCAAATCCTGAATAATCACCGCGTCGGGTTCGAGTTTCATCACCTGGGCGAGGTCCTCGGCTGCCTCCTCGAGCTCACCGTCCTTGATGAGGGTGTTAAAGGTCAAATGGAAGCGTTTGCCGTGTTCCTTTGTATAGGCAGAGAGCCTGGAAAGGTCGTCCCAGTCGAAATTGCGGCCCATCTCGCGGGCGTTGAAACGGCTGAGACCTGCGTACACCGCATCGGCCCCGGCCTCGAAGGCAGCTAATGCGCTCTCGAGGGTCCCGGCAGGGGCGAGGAGTTCGGGCGGTCTCTGTGGTTTGTTCACATCAGACCCGGAGGTATCACCTGTTGCACTCATTTTATCTGATCACCACCGTGCCGGCCGCTGTCCCTTTCCAAAGCGGTATCCGATAATCCTATTGACGGATCCCAGTAGAGCGGCCTGTCCCTGCCGAATTCCTGCAGAAGTTTTTCTGCTTCGACTGCCTCCCTCAGTTCGCCGGGAAGGGCCTCTAGGACCGCCTCTTTCATCCTCTCCTCCGACAAGGCGCTGAAAAGCCGAAAGAAACGGAACAGCCCTGAATCTGCCGGGAGGTACTCATCCACCAGCACGGGCCGACCGGTCTGTTCTTCGATATAGGAAAGGGCATCCATCAAGCTTCCGGTATCATCAATGAGTCCGGCTTCTTTCGCCTGCCTGCCGGTCCATATCCGTCCCCCCGCCAAATCTTCCAGTCTTTCGGAATCGATATCTCTCGTTTTTGAAACCACCGAGAGAAAACGGCGGTAGTGCTCCTCAACAGATTCCTGAAGTCGAGCCACTTCTGTTTCGGAGGGTTCGATCATGGGGTCGAGCATATCAGCATTTTCGGAGGTCTTCACTGTGTCCCTGTTGATGTGAAACCTTTCGAGAAGTCCCTGGAAGCTCGGACGCAGCATAACCACTCCTATGGATCCGGTCTTACTCGTCGGTGCGGCAATAATATGATCGGCGGCAGTGGCGATGTAATATCCGCCGGAGGCAGCAATCCGTCCCATGGATACCACCAGAAGCTTGTCGGTTTCATCAACAAATTTCTCGAGCGAACGGTATATCAAATCAGAAGCAAAAGCGCTCCCTCCTCCCGAGTTGATTCGCAAAAGAACCGCCTGATACCTGTCGTCCCGGCCGAGCCTGTCCAGGAGCTCGGGAAAATCATCCGAACCTATGGTCCCTTCCTCGCTTTCGGCCTTGACGATATCCCCTTCCGCATAGACCAGGGCTACCCGGCTGTATTCACTGTCGGCCCAGTCGTAACGGAGAGGTTCCGGCAGGCGCGGATCAACTACTGAAAGCCCTTCGAGTTCATCCTCCAGCCAGGAATCGAACTCCTCTTCGTACATCAGCCGATCCACGATTCCAGCATCCACAGCCGATCGGGCGGTCATGTAGGGCCCTTCGGATATGACCTTCTCGGCCCCGCCGGCCAGCCGTTCACCCCGCCCCCGGGAAACCAGCTCGAGATAGTAGCCCTGCAGACTCTCCAGGTAGGAGGAGAGGTTTTTCCGCTCTTCCTCGGGCATCCCGGCTTCCGACAGAAAGTTTCCGAAACTCTTTGCGGGGGACGACCTGAAATTGTAGACCTCCACCCCCCACTCGGCCAGGAGATCCCGGAGGTACAATCGGCTCATCGACAATCCGCGCACCTCGGCAAAGCCCCGGGGATTGAGCACCAGGGTATCGGCAAGGGAGGCGAGCATGGGATACTCGAAATTGTAGATCTCATCCATATAAACAATGATTCGGGTTCCCCGCCGCTTCATGTTCTGCAGGGTATCGAGGAAGGCCTCACGCTGCGCCATCCCGGCAAACAGGTGCTGATTCCGAATGACTACGGCCTCGACGTTTTCCTGGGCCTCAAGTCGCTCGAGCCACTTCCCGTACTCGTAGACCCCAACCCGCCGGCCGGGGACGAAAGACTCCATCGGCAAAGACCACGTTCGAAATTCTTCGAGGTAGACGTCATCCTCCAGCTCATAGGCCCGGGGCCTTTGAGAGGGAAGAAAACTCCTGTGCTTATCAACGTGGAGAAAGAGTTTGTTCTCGAGTCTCCGGTTGTTTTCTCTTACGATTGCCCGGGAACCTGCGGTACCTCGGAAGAGAGAGAGAGACAGGCCTGCAAACCAGCTTTTATCTTCGAAATCGTATCCTCCCCGCAGCAGCACTCCATCTGCCGGTTCGGTCTCCAGAACAGCCGAAGGGAGACGGAAGGCTCCCTCACTATTCATCACGGTGTCCACCCCTACAGACAAGCGGCTGCCCCAGTATTTGTCAAAAAAGAGGGGCCTCACCCCTAGTCCGAAAATATATTCCGGATTAGCCTCCAAGGACAGTCCCCGTACAACCGAGCTTACCGATAAAGCTGCGTGGGGACGAAAGAGAAGCCCGATATCACTCTGCGCCTGATAATTCTCGATATCCATTCCGCTGGTGCCCGAAAGCCTTCCGGAAAAACCGATGGAGAACGGTTCCGCCGGCTGAACAGCAAAGGTGAACCGATGACCCATCAGTCCATTGAAATACTCATAATCATAGGCAAAAGGAGCAAAGGCCAAATGCAGACCGAAATCTTCAAAAACCTCTTCACTGTTTCCAGGCGGATTTTCGAGATCGATCCCCTGGCGAACACCCAATCCATTGCCGAGTCCTGTTGCAAGTGCGGCGGGATTGTTCCGGTAATCGAGACTCCTGTCATATACGGCGCTCCCGAAGGAGCCGTTCTGCTGGGTAAACCCGGGGAAAGTCATTACCGTAAAAAACACGAGAAACGATCCAAAAACCAACGAGCTACGGAAAAAAAAGCTTCTCATCTGTCCCCCTCTGTTCATCATGGCAACCCGAGAGAAAAAAGGCAAGAGAATGCTTCGACAGGACAAAGGCCTTCTGTATAAATCAAAGGTTGCAATACCGGCGCTTTTCGTTTTTACAGGATTTGGCAGGCTTTATTTCCGTATTTTGCAAATATCTACCAAATTTTCTTCATTTTTTTGAATATTTCAGCATTGTTTAATGAAGAATCGGCACGTATCATGGAAAAATCAGAGCTGTGTCACCCATATAACCAACCCCTCTGCATTGACAGCAGAAAAAACCGGACATACAATTTTATCCATAATTTTATATATAGCAACAGGAGCTAACGTATGTCGGCTCATGAAAAAAAGTTATCTACTGTCTTTTCTCCATACCGCAGCAATATAGACATACACTACGGTTACCGGCTTGCAACAGACCTTTCCCGCATCGGCAACAGCAGTCTCGGAGGCAGACAGGCCGGAAGCCGGGCCGACAGAGAAGCAACCCGATACCTCCATCATGAAATGAACCGGATCGGCCTTTCCAAGGTCCGCCGCGAGGCATTTCCTGTTGATTCTTGGGAATTTCGAGGGGCCCGTCTCACCATTACAAAAGGCGGGGGGGAAAGAACTATCTATCCCTACTCGTATGCTTCCGGGGGAACGGACAGGGAGGGCATTACCGGCGAGCTAATTTACGCCGGCAAGGGAAGGCGCCGGGACTACGAAAATCTGAATGTCCGGGGAAAAATTGTCCTCATAGATATCGATATGGAAAACGACTGGTGGATCAACTACCCCAGTCTCGAAGCGGCGCATCAGGGCGCAGCGGCCCTTATCAACAATTGTGTAGAGGGGTACGGCCAGTACAACGACAGGACCATGAACACCCAGGATTTCTGCGGACCGGTTACCATCCCCTCGGTTAATGTCAGCCGGGCTGATGCTGAGTATCTGAAAGGACTCATCCAGGAGGGCAATCCGGAGATCAATCTGCAGGTAGACAACGAAGTAAAACCGAATGGAACGAGCTGGAACATCGTTGGAGAGATACCCGGAGAAACCGCTGAAACCCGAATCATTGTCGGAGATCATCATGACTGTCATTTTTACGGCTTCCAGGACAACAACACCGGGGTAGCTGCAGCCCTGACCATCGCCAAGGCTATGATCGACTCTGACTACCGGCCCTATCACACCCTGATATTCGTCCTCCACGGCGCAGAAGAATGGGGGGCCATCGATAACCGCTACGACTGGCAGGTAGGGGCATGGCACCAGATTCACACCCTTCATCCCGAATGGATCGGGTCGACCCTTGCCTTCATAAACTTCGAAATGCCCGGCATGGCAGGAGGCGAACGATTTGTTACTCATGCCACCCCCGAATTCCATTCCTTTCTCCAGGATACCTACCGGCAGGCGGAAGAGATGGGACTGGAGGTTTCCGAACAATTCGCCGAGGGCTTCGGCTGCGAGGATCCACTTCTTACAACATGGTCCGATGCATGGACCTATGCTTCGGGGGGAATCCCCTCTTTCGAAAACTATGCAGGCTATCGCGAAGGCGACACCGCTTTCTCGCGCAATATTTATCATTCGAACTACGACACCCCGGAACTCTTCCAATCGGCCGCCTTTGATTTCAATGTTGCCTTTTACGGATTGCTGGCTATGGTTCTCGACCGTATGGGACTTATTCCCCTCGATTTCCGCGCCCAAGCCGACAGAATCGATTCAGCGGCAAACTACCGGCTCATGGAAGAGGCGGCAGGAAAGCCTGATGTCGAGGCATTCAAAAAAGCCCTTTCCGAATTCCGCGAGGCCGCTGCCGCGCTGTACGAACAGACCATCCCGGCGGCAGCAGCCGCTGCGGCGCAAGGTACGGGGCCGAACAGCAATTCGGAACCCACCTCCGCCGAGAGAAAAACAATCGACCGGCTCCGGCGTCTTGGGCCCGACAAACTCAAGAGTCTCAACCGCCGTATCCTCGAGGCGTTTGGAGCCTTTCAGGACGGGCTGGTACGACTCGACTGGGAAGACAGTCAGGCCTACCGTTTCGAACAGAAACAGAGAAACATACCTCCCTTGGAGCAGGCACTCCGGCATATAGAATCCGGCAACAGGGAAGCCGCCGCCGAGGCGCTCTCCCGGGTCGATAACAACGCATATGCCCTCTATTTTTCCCGTCCGGTTGTTCAACATGAATACGAACAGATTTTCGGGAAAATGAACGAGGGAAAACTGTTCTGGGGGACAGGCAAACTTTCAGGCTACATAGATTTTTACGATGCCATAGCCTCTCTTCAGGGCCGCAGTCCGGAAGAGTACGCTGCCGGCGAATTCGTATCGAAGAATTACGAAAAGGAAAAACAGCAATTAAAGGAAGAGGTGCAGGAAAGCACTCAACAGATGGAAGAGGTAACGGAAGCCTTGTTCAGTATCGTCCGGGACACCAATCAGGGTTGGTGATGCCCCGAATAGATAAAATCTTTTCAGGAGGTAACGGTATGAGAACTACCAAGCACGGACTCCATCGCGGCTTGCTGATTGCACTCACCCTTTTTGTAGTGCTCTCAATGGCTGTATTTGCCGGAGGACAACAGGAAGGCGCCGGCCAGGCCGAAGGTGGAGCCGAGCAGGCAGAACCGGTTCGGATGACTGCAGGGTTTACTCAGGAGGAATCCCTGGAGACTCTGAGCCCGACCGACGCATGGCAATACGGGGAAATGGGCTGTATGTTCTGGCCGCTGGTCTATGATCAGCTGTGGATTATGGGGCCGGGCCCGGATTACGAGGCAATACCCGCTCTGGCAAAGAGCTGGGAGACCGAGGACAACCAGACCTGGACCTTTCACCTGCGTGAAGGAGTTGAATTTCACGACGGAGAAGAGGTGACCGCCGAGGATGTCGAGTTCACCCTCGAGTACTTTGTCCATTCCGATCCGGTCTGGGAATATCAGGAAGTAATGACTACCGATATTCAGGTTATTGATAAATATACCATCCAGTTCACCCTTGAAGAGCCGCACGGCGGGGCAGGCGGGAAATATCCCCCGGGATTCTGGACCCCCATCGTACCCAAGCACATTTTCGAGCCGGTGAAAGACAGCATCCCATCCTACCCCAACGAAGAAGCGATCGGTTCGGGCCCCTTCCAGCTGAAAGAATTCAAGTCCGGCGAATTTGTCTGGCTCGAAAAGAACGAAGACTGGTGGGGAGAAGGCCCCTATGTGGATGAGGTTGTATTCCGCATGTTCGGCAGCGAAGACGCCCGGGACATGGCCCTCAAAAGGGGTGATATCGACATGATCGGCTATGCAGGTGTCGATCCGGTTTCCGCAAAGCAGTTCGAAGGCCTCGATAATATTGAAATTCTTACTGCCGGCGGGCTTCAGATCCCCTGGGTCACCTTCAATCTGCATAATGACACCCCGATTCAGGACCTGGCTGTCAGGCAGGCTATCATGTACGCTATAAACAAACAGCGCATAGCCGACATCGTCTATCTCGGGTATGCAGAGCGTGTATACGGCTTTATCTACCCGGAAATGAGCGAGTTCAATCCCAATGTAAAACGCTACAACTACGATGTGGATAAGGCCAAAGAGGTTCTTGCAGGCGCAGGTTACACCGACACCGACGGGAACGGCGTTCTAAACGATCCGGAGACCGGAGAGGACCTGGAGTTCGAAGGCCCGATCAACTCCCAGAAGACCTACATGATCAAAACCATGCGCCTTATCTCCGAAGATCTGGCGGAAATCGGAATCAAGATCAATGTTAAACCTACCGACCAGAGCACCCTGCTGGACTATCTATACGATCCGGTTTCGGATAACTACACCATTTCCCTCATCGATGAAGAGCCCGGCCCCTATGCCGATTGGGTTTGGGAATTCGCCCGGAGCTACGAAAACGGAGGAGAAGGCTGGAATACTGCATATTACAACAGCGAAGAGTTTGATTCTCATCTGAAGGCTCTGCTTTCTGCTGATACCCTCGAGGAGAGGAAAGAGCATTCCTATGCCATGCAGCGGATCTTGTCGGAAGACCTTCCCTTCGGCTTCCTGGTCCGGCCGGAGGCTATCGATCCGGTCAGAACCGACAACGTTACCGGTTATGTAGAGGCTATGGGTATTTCCAACTGGATTAACCCCTGGTCCTATATCAAGGCCAAACCGGTAGAATAAGTCTCAAATAAATCAACACAAACCCGGCGGCCAACCGTCGCCGGGTTTTTTCTGCCGTCTCGCCTTTTTCAGAGCGAGTTCTGTGGAAAGGAGGGAGAAACAACCCGTGCGAAACTTTCTTATTCGTAAGGTTATAGCATCGATTGTAACACTTTATGCCATAGTTACAGCAAACTTCGTTATTTTCCGGATGGCGCCCGGCGATCCGATCCGCATGATGTTCCGCGACCCCCGCGTTTCAGCGGAACAGCTGGCGGAGCAGACCGAGAAATTCGGCTTGAGCGGCAGCCTCTGGGATCAATACTTGGCCTACATGGGTAATCTGCTGCAGGGAGATCTCGGCCTCTCGTTCTGGCAAAAACGCCCTGTTATCGATGTAATCGCAGAACGCATACCGCAGACCCTGATGCTGGTCCTTACCGCCCTTGCACTAGCTGTGTTAATCGGTACCTTTTTCGGGGCCCTGGCGGGATGGAAAAGTGGAAAGAAGACAGATTCAATCATACTTTCGACCTCTCTTACCCTGTACTCTATCCCCTCATTCGCTATGGGCATCGTTCTACTTATGGTCTTCGCTTACATATTGACCATCTTTCCATTAGGAGGGATACGAACCCCCGCCTCGGGCTTTACGGGGATAAGGAGTGTGCTGGATGTCCTCTGGCACATGATTCTACCGGCCTTTTCGATCATACTCTGGTATGTAGGAGAATACATCCTTCTGACCAGGAGTTCGATGCTCGATGTGCTCGGGCAGGATTATATTCTCACCGCCAGGGCGAAGGGTCTGAGGGAGCGGCTCATTCGAAAGCGGCACGCTCTTCGGAACGCACTGCTGCCGGTTATCACAATTACCGGTGTTAATCTCGGTTTTGCCGTAGCAGGTATTATCGAAGCGGAAACGGTCTTTTCCTGGCCGGGGGTGGGAAGACTGATATACGATGCCGTACTCAAACGTGATTACCCGCTTTTGCAGGGAGTGTTTTTGGTGTTTGCAGCCGCCATCATCCTCGCGAATTTCGTTATCGACCTGATCTACAGCTTTGTAGACCCGCGTATCCGGGTGGGGGAGTAGCAGCATGGCTGAAACAGGATTACTGAAAACCACCGATACACAGAAAAAAAAGACGCGGGAGTTTTTTCAACTCCTTCTCGGTCATGGGATGGGAAAAACCGGAATCATAATCATTATAATCTTTCTTGTTATGGCCTTCTTTTCACCTTTGCTCTGGACCAACGATCCTTACAAGAGCGGCGAGGCAAAAGATATACTGGTAAAGCCCTCCGCCGAATTCTGGCTCGGCACCGATGATATGGGCAAGGACGTGTGGAGCCAGGTAGTCTACGGAGCACGGGTTTCCATAATGATCGGGTTCATAGCAGCGGTCATTACCGTAGTAACGGGGGCGTTCGTCGGGATTGTTGCAGGCTTTTTCGGCGGCAAACTCGAAGAGGGGCTCATGAGGATAGTCGACTTCTTTATGATGCTCCCGATTCTGCCGTTGATGATTGTTCTGGCGGCTGTCCTCGGCCCGAGTATCTGGAACATCGTTTTTGTCATCAGTGTGGTAAGCTGGCCCACCACAGCCCGCGTCGTCCGCTCCCAGGTGCTGTCTCTGAAGGAACGCCCCTTCATCGAGGCGGCCCGCTGTATAGGAGCTCCGAACAAGAGAATCATGTTCCGGGAAATACTTCCCAACGTGGTCCCTCTTCTTTTCGCCCAATCGATTCTGATGATAACCGAAACAATCTATGCAGAATCTGTATTGAGCTTTCTCGGCTTGGGAGATGCCAGCAAAATCAGCTGGGGACAGATGCTCCATTTCGCCTTCGAATCAGGGGCGATGTCGAATTCACCCTGGTGGGTAATCCCGCCGATTCTCTCCATCGTTCTGTTAATCGTCAGTTTCTCGTTCCTCGGAACAGCAGTAAGTGACGTATTAACACCGGGGTATAAAGAGAAGAGGGGGTACTAGAAGATGGCACTGCTTGAAGTAAAAGACCTTTCAATCTATTACCAAATGCATCGGGGAGACGCCAAGGCGGTCGACGGGGTTTCCTTTTCTATCAAGGAAAACGAGACCCTCGGCCTTATCGGGGAATCGGGCTGCGGAAAAACTACAATCGCCCTGTCTTTGCTCCGCTTCATCCGTCCGCCCGGAAAGATAACCGGGGGCTCGATTATCTACAACGGGACAAACATCCTGGATCTGAGTGAGGACGGTATGCGCCGTCTTCGCGGGAATGAAATAGCTATCGTCAGACAAGAGGCGCAGAATGCGCTGAATCCGGTTCTAACGGTCGGAGAACAGATTGCCGAACAGATAATCGAACACGACAAGGTCGACAAGAATACCGCCTGGCAGCGGGCCAAGGACCAGCTCGAACTGGTAGGGATCGGTGCGGACCGGGTCAGAAGCTATCCCCACGAGTTTTCCGGAGGGATGAGGCAGCGGGTCATGATCGCAATAGCCACGGCAAACTACCCCAAACTGCTCATCCTCGATGAACCGATTACCGGTCTCGACGTGATAGTTCAGAGACAGCTCTTGAAGCTCATCGCCGATTTACGGGATCGATTCGAGCTCACCATCATTTTTATCGCTCACGATCTCTCGGTCATTGCCGAAAACTGCGACCGGGTCGTCGTTATGTACGCCGGAAAGGTGGCCGAAAACTCGAACACCAGCGATCTCTATCACAAGCCTTTACATCCATACTCCAGCGCCCTGATAAGTTCCTATCCCAGTATTCTCGGGGAACGGCAGGAGCTCAAGAGTATCCCGGGAGCGCCGCCGTCCCTGGTTAACCCACCGCCAGGATGTCTGTTCGCAGACCGGTGCGAACATGTTATGGATATCTGCAGACAGAAAATCCCTCCCGAGTATGACATCGACGGTCGAAGCGTGGCATGCCACCTCTACGAGCACAGCAAGGAGCCCCAGGTATGAGTATCCTCGAAATCAATAATTTGAAAACACACTTTGCCCAGCGTCAGGGTTTTCTGCGAAAACTTGCGGGCAAAGAACCCGATTACATACGAGCGGTAGACGGGGTTGATCTCGATCTGGATGAGGGCGAGGTACTCGGGATCGTAGGGGAATCCGGCTGCGGAAAATCCACTCTGAGCCGTACCATACTCAAACTAATAAAATCGACCTCCGGCAGTATGCGGTATCGGGGTACGGAGATCTCGGATATGCCCGAATCGGATTTCAAGCCCTATAGGCGGAAAATGCAGATGATCTTTCAGGATCCCTTCGGATCGCTGAACCCGCGACGGAAGGTTGCCGAGATTCTCGGAGAAACGATCGACATCCACGAACTCGCCGAAAACCAGGAAGAACGGAAACAGATGATAGAAAAGTCTCTCAGCGAAGTGGGCCTGGATCCTCCGGGTGAATTCTGGGAAAAGTATCCCGGACTGCTCAGCGGGGGACAGCTTCAGCGGGTAAGCATGGCACGGGTATTAATACTTCAGCCGGATTTCGTCGTGGCCGACGAACCGGTATCCATGCTCGATGTATCGGTACGCATCGGCATACTCGACCTGCTGCTTCAGCTTCGCAAGAAGTATTCCATTTCCTTTATCTACATCACCCATGACCTTGCAACCGCCCGATATGTCTGCGACAGGATCAACATCATGTATCTCGGCCGTTTCGTCGAGTCGGGTACTACCGAAACCATATTGAAAAAACCTGCTCACCCCTACACGCGGGCTTTGATTTCTGCGGTACCGGTGCCTAATCCCGATGTCGGGGCTCCCGAGCTGCCGATCAAGGGCTATGTAAACCCGGAAGGCCTCACCGATATCACCGGCTGCCGGTTCGCTCCCCGCTGTCCGTATACGGAAGAAGCGTGCAAAAGGGAAGAACCTGAATGCACGTCGATCTACGGATCAGGCAAGCAGGAACACCGGATTGCATGCAGAAACTTGGCGCACCTGCCTGAATTCGTCCCGCGCGGTTGATTTCAGCCTTTTCATAGCAGAGAGAGACGAAACCTGCGGCCCAATGTCATCCGGCATTGGGCCGCCTTTTATGGTTCGCTATAGAGTCCCCGGAAGGGACAGACGGCAGCGTCTACAATTCCAGATTGAGCTTTCGCAGTTTCGGCGTAATTACGAAACTGCAGTATCCTGCTCCCCTATTATTGTCATAGTAGTCCTGGTGGTAATCTTCGGCCCGGTAAAAGGTCTCGAGAGGGACTATTTCAGTGACAAGCGGGTCATCGAAATAACCGGAATCCTCGAACTCCGCCTTCGATTTTTCTGCTGTTTGTTTTTGCTCCTGGTCGTGATAGAGGATAATTGAGCGATACTGGGTACCCACATCCGGCCCCTGCCGGTTCAGTGTCGTCGGGTCATGGGCCTTCCAAAAAACGTCGAGTATTTCCCCGTAGCTTACAACCTCAGGATCATACTCTATCTGTACAACCTCGGCATGTCCGGTGGTGCCGGTTGTAACCTCCCGGTATGAGGGGTCCTCCACCGACCCGCCTGCATAACCAGAGGTCGTCGAGACAACGCCCTCGATTCGGTCATACACCGCTTCGATGCACCAAAAACATCCACCGCCCAATGTTGCACTACGGGTATTTGTATTGTTCATAGTATTCTCCTTTGCCGACTCGGATGTCCGGCCGGACCCGGCCTGTTGTTTTGTATTTTTCTTTTCTTCCACGGCAGAAAAGCTGCTTCCCGATTCCCCGCTGCCTGCCGCGAAAAGGCTCCCTCCCGATACGAGAAGAATGACAAAACTTATCAGTATAATAATGAAAGCCCTGAAGGGTACAAATTGATTCGTTTGTTTCATAGACGACTCCTTATATTACTAATTTACGAATATTCGACCGGCAAGGCAGTAGTATTGAGAGAATTTTCCGGTTGGAAGGAGTTAAAAAGCGGGGATCTAAGGTTCGACAGGTGAGCGACCGGTCGATCGACCGGTCGGACGGGCATGATATTGTTCAGCGATTTTTTGAAGGATCTCCTTGTTCCCAGCCAATGAACACCCGTAGCCGGTTTTTATTAACGCATCCGGGTCCTCCCTCAATGCCCGGAGAAATGGCGAACGGATAACTTCCATCACAGACCGGCCGCAAACCGAATCCGAGGCATAATGGGCAAAGGGGCATGGCTCCACCAATCCTTGAGAAGTGAGGTGAAAAGAGCCGCTGCCGACGGCCGTGCATCGCCCGTGGTCGTCATATTCGTCTTCCGGCAGATGAACCAGAAGCATAGGCAGCCTGCGGCGTTGTTCATTCAGAAAATCAGCGAAGCTGCTGAGTGAAGCATTATCGGCAACCATCGATTCATCGGCCCCGCAGGCTGGAATGAAATCGTTGAAAAAACCAATACTGCACCCCCTCCTGAACATCTCATCGAAAAACTCATCCCGGCATAAATAGTGAACGGACTCCCGGCTAACTACCGCAGAAAAACCGAAAATGACACCGGCAGAGCGAAAAGCCTCCATTGCTGCAGTAACCGCCTCATAAACCCCTCGTCCTCGCCGTGCATCAGTAAGGTCAAGATTTCCTTCGATGCTAACCACCGGGAAAACGTGAGGGACAGAGGCAAATCTCTGGGCAATATCATCGGTTACCAAGGTACCGTTAGTAATAACGATAAAAATCCGGTCCCTCCGCATCTCAAAAAGCTCGAAGAGTGACGGAAAAAGCAGAGGCTCCCCTCCGGTGACGACGAACAGGAAAGTCCCCAGCCGGGAAAGTTCGGAAACAACTCGAAGGACCTCTTCTGGGGGTATCTCGTCTTGGGTTTCATGCCTGCGGGAATAACAACCGCAACACTCCAGATTACACTGCATTGTCGGACTCAAACCGATCCCCACCGGAACGGTTAGCCCATTATACCGCAGGTGTCTGCGGCGCAGGCACATCGAGGAGTTCGATAACCCGTTCGGCGCCCTTGTTAAACGCATCGGCTGCCGGACGGTAATCAAATCCAATGATTATGCTCAAACCGCTGTGAACAATCTCATGAAGCATCGATGAGAGAAGACGCAGATATGCCTCGCGAACCACTGTTCCGGAGGAGTCCCGGAAAAGAAGATCCCGAACAGATAGCGCCTCGGCAATAACCCCGACCTGTCTGGCATAGACCGGGGAAAGCCGCTTGACCAGCTCGAGATACCCTTTCCGGTACGCCCCGCCGCCGCCTGCCAGGTTCGCTATCTGGATACGGCGGTCCCGAACCCGCCGGTTCCCCTCGCTCCTGTAAGGTATAAAACCGGTAATCAGTTTGACTACCGTTTCCGACTGAAACAACTTGTATGCAGAGTAGTATGCTAAGAGAAGTCCGGCGCTGCGGCGCAGACCGGAAACCCCGGCCGCCTGCACCAGCACTCCGGCGACCTCCCGGTCTACCGGCCGCAGCTTGTGCTCAGCCTCGCCCTCAACGGCAAAAAGCCGTTCCTGCGACCAAGCGGCATCCAGTCCCTCCCTCAGCACTGCCTCGCAGCGCCGCAGCACAGCGATGAAGCTGTCCTGTCCGGCCTTCTCCAGCGCCTTCGAGAGCAGCCGCCGCTGCTCGCCGGTCAGAGCGGCGTTACCGCGTTCCCTCCCGCCGCCGATCCGTTCGGAAAGAACCAGTAAATATTCTTCGAAGTCCTGCACCTGTTGTTCGATCCGGCTCGTGCCGCCCGCTTGGTTCTTTATCCTCTCGGCAAAAAAATCAACCGCCAGCTCGAGTCCGGTCCGGGAAAGAACAGCAGAACTGCCGCTGTCTGTATCCTGCAAGAGTGTTTCCAAATAGTCTCGAACCATAAGCCCGAGGGCATTCTGCATCTGTTCGATGAGATAGGCATTGACCGGAGGGGCTCCACGCAGAAGGTTCATAGCCGGGTCCTCGGGAACAAAGGCGACCGGTTGAAATCTCGCATGCAGTTTCTCGGATATGGTTAGGTCTTCGGTGACATTCGCGTTATAGGTGGAGGCAGGGTCTCCCGGATCAAAGGATGCATCAACAATTCTGCGAAACCTATTGATCCAAAGCACGCCGCGCTTTTCGGGCACATGCTCCTGAAGACGCCTGAGGTAACTGCCGGCAGCGACATGCGATGCAGGATCGGGATTGGTCACCAGAATTACCGGTCCGACCAGCGGCAAAAACGAAAGATGTTCCGCTTCCTCGGATCCGGCACTCATATCAAAAACAAACAGATCATATGTGTTTATTAATTCATCCCGGCTGGTTTCGAAAAGGAAAGTCTTCACTGCGGCGGGATCTTTGAATCCGGCATTGTAGGGCTGAAGAATATCAAGGTCCGGGTAGGCGCCGATCCGTATTGAGTCAATCCGGGCGGGCTCTGAGGTTTGTGAACGCTGAACAACGGCTTTTTTCAACCCCTCCGAGACATCCCGGAGATCGAGCAGGACTGCCGCATCGGAAAGGGGATCGAGATCAACCAATGCTGTGTGATACCCCTGTCGCGCCGCCCAGACGGCAAGATTCACCGCCGTAGTGGTTTTGCCCACCCCGCCTTTACCGGAAACAACAGCAACAGATCTATTCCGAATACCGCTTGCCACCTCAATCATATCGGCAGCATCATACCACGAAGCTGAAGAAGAGAAAAGCAAAACTGTCGACCCGCTGTTATTGCAGGATACAGACTCTATGATATAATACCCCTCGGCAAAGATCGGACCGAGACAGCACGAAACCCTAGAAAAGGATCAGATATGAATACCTATATTGCAGTCGACCTCGGAGCTTCCAACGGCCGGATTATCGCGGGGAACCTTTCTTCAATGGAGGTCTTGCGGCGATTTCCCACATACTCTGTAAAAATACATGGCTCCTATTACTGGGACCTGCAGGCCATTTTCCGCGAGATTCTCGAGGGATTGAAAGAGGCATTTCGTCGTTATGGTGGAAACGGACCGGAGTCGAGGGTGATCAGCGGCATAGGTATCGATACGTGGGGAGTCGATTATGTACTCACCGATAAAAATGGGGAACTGATCGGACTTCCCTACCATTATCGCGATTCTCGCACCGACAACGCCATGGAAGAGGTTTTCAGCATTTTACCGGCAGATACAATTTATCGGGAAACCGGTATCCAGTTCATGCAGATCAATACCCTCTTCCAGCTCTACAGCTTCAAACGAGATCATCCGGAGCTCTTCTCCGCCGCCCGTTTTTATCTCTCTATTCCTGATTTATTGAATTACTGGTTAACCGGTATAATGAAAAACGAATATTCCCATGCCACCACAACCCAGCTCTTCAATCCCTCCATCGGTTCCTGGTCCGGCACGATACTCGCTGCCCTCGATTTTCCCCGGGAAATGTTCGGCTCTATTGTACCCTCAGGAACGAAAATCGGAGACCTCGATTCTGGTGTTGCCGCCGAGGTCGGTGCCGGCTACTCGGTACCCGTCTTTGCTGTCGGATGCCACGACACGGCATCAGCAGTGGCGGCAGTTCCCGCTGAGGAGGAAAAGGAATTTATCTATATCAGTTCAGGTACCTGGTCTCTGCTCGGTATCGAAACACCCCGTCCCATTATAAACGACGACAGTTACCGCTTTAACTTCACCAACGAGGGATCGGTAACCGGAGGAATACGCTTTCTGAAAAACATCATGGGGATGTGGATCTTTCAGGAGTGCAAAAAGGAATGGGACACCGCCGACGGCACAGAGAACGATTATGGGGATCTTGTTGAAAAAGCTCGCAGACAGGGTGAATCAAAATGCACGATTGATCCAGCGGACAACAGATTTCTCAAACCCGGAGAACCGGACGACCCCATGACCGGCCGAATCCGGGCTTACTGTAGAGAACACTGCGGCTGCGAACCCGAAACCAGAGCCGAATTGATGATGAGCATCTTCCAGGGTCTTGCCGAGGCCTATCGAAATACCATCGAAAGCGTGGAGACGATTACCGGCACCAGGTTTCAGGATGTTCACATCATCGGGGGAGGAAGCAAGAACAAGCTGCTTTCTCAGCTCGCCGCCGACAAAACCGGCCGGCGGGTCGTTACCGGGCCGGTAGAGGCTACGGCCCTCGGAAACATCATGGTCCAGGCTATCGCCGCAGGCGAGATAGACTCTGTCTCCGCCGGAAGAAGACAGATCATGCAGTCGGAGGAGATCCTCGAGTTTCAGCCTCGTTAGGGCTTTCCGGCCCCTCGTTTTCCCGGTACCGGCTGGGGGTCATTCCGCTGTATTTTCTGAACTGAACATAGAAGTAATCCGGATTATCGTACCCTACCCGCCGGCCGATTTCACCTGCCGACAGGTTCCTCTGTTGGAGAAGACGTTTTGCCTGCTCCATTCGAAGCGAAAGCAGATACTCGTTGAACTTCTTCCCGGTATAGCTGTGAAATTGCTTACCGAGATAGGGAGCGGATAACTGAAATCGGTCTGCGAGAGTCTTTAATGACAGAGGACTCGCGTAATTCCTGCGGACAAACCCCACGATGCGCTCGATGGACGATACATTTCTGCTTCGGACTTGTTCGAGATGATCAACCACCTGGAGAGCGGTTTCCTGCATCCACTCCATGGTATCTTCGAGGGTTTTTTGGCGGAAAAGGCCGCGGAACAGGCTCTCGTAACCTCCGAGAATATGATCGACAGGAAGCCCGTTGATGCGAATTACCGCCAGCAGGTTCGACAAGACCTCCACGGAAAAGCCCCGGAAATAATCGAGGGAGACCACCCGGGTATGCAGAAATTGACCGTAGGTCTGTTCGAAAAATCCGATCACCTCCTCCCGGCGGCCTTCATTGACGATCTGAAAGAAATACTCCAGGTCGACCGAACGCAGTTCGTTTTCTTTCTGCAGGAAATCATCGACATCGTGAATCGTGATGATGTATTTCGGCAGATACCGGATCGGTTCGACTTCAAAACCGGAAAACCAGTCCGCCGCCGTTTTGCAAGCGAGTGCCCCGTCCATAATCGGCGATTGATATGTTACCGCGTGGAGTGTTCCGGCCTTTATAAACTCCAGGCCCACCTTGGTGCTGCCGTTGGCAACCCGCACGATATCCTCCCGTCCTGCTTTTCGGACTGCCTCGTTGATACCTATCTGCGGGAGCTGATCATCCGCACTCACGATCCCCCTCAAACGCCGGCCGTGCTTTTTGATCCATCCGCTTACGACTTCCTCTGTCTGATCACGATCGAAACCGGTATAATCCATTTCCAGCAGCTCCATGGCGGGGGCAATCTTCTTGAGTTCGGTTATTACCGACCAAGTACGGGCATAGTATGCGGAGGTGCCGGGTTTGTGTTGAATGATCCCGTATCCGCCCTGATTATCGAGAAAACCTGCGAAGGTGCGGGACAAGAGGCGGAACTGCCCCCAATCATCGGGGCCCGTCCAGGAGAGAATGTACTGAAAGCCCTCGGAGCTCGGCATGAGATTGCTTGCCATCACCGGAATGCCGGCCTGGTTTATCCGACAGTACCAGTCGGTCCCCGACTCCGTATCTTCCGGAGACAGAAGAATCAGATCGGGACGTCGGCGGATTGCCTCCTGTACCTGTTCCTCCTGAATACCAGGCCGCCATCCCGCCGAACGGAACTCCACCTGAAAACCGGAGGCTGGAGCAGCATCCAAAAAGCCCCGCTGATATCCCCGCAGATAGGGATGTTCACCGGGGAGAAGGACAATGATGTGCTTCCCTGAAGGTCCGCCGGATGGAGGTTCGGGAATATTTTTTTTCCGCACATCCCATCCGGCAAACTCGGCATCATACCAGGCCCGTTCATCATCCGGGGGGTAGTTGTGCGGATTTCCGGGCCTCGGAGGTATCTCTTTATTTTGATAGTCCCACAAGATCGGGCTTTGCATCGGCAACAGTATATCAAAAAAGGCCGCCGGAACGAATCCCGGCGGCCTGTTGTGTCGTGTGCGTTCTCTATGTTCTTACCACTGAGCGGGCATGAACTCTTCTACGTTCTCTGCAGTGATAACCTTCTTCGGCAGATAACGGACCGGTTCGATCTCTTCACCGTTGAACCAGTCTGCGGCGGTCTTCACCGCGATGGCGCCGTCGGCTTCTGCTGACTGATAGGTAATGGCGTGCAGATCACCTGCCTTTACGGCATCCATACCAACCTTGCTGTTACCTGCGGCAACAACCACGATGTCCTCGCGGCCGGCCTTCTGCAAAGCTTCCTGGATTCCGATAGCCTGGGCGGAATCGTCGGCCGCACAGATACCCTTCAGATCATCGCCGAAACGGGTGATCCAGTCGGATACGACCTGCATGGTCTTTTCTGCCTCGAAACCGGGAGCCTGATAATCCAGGGTCTCGATGTCGGGTGCATATTCGGAGAGTTCGGACATGGGGCCCCAGCAACGGGCAAAATAAGGGGATCCGCCGGGGGCATGCTGTACATAGGCAACACCAATGTCCTCGCCTTCGAAGTTACTCTTCATCTCGTCGGCCCATTCACGGGCGAGCATGCGGAACTGACCCCAGTCGTCGGGACCGGTCCAGGCGATACAATACTTCATGCCTTCGTCTTCGGGAAGCATATTACTGACGATGATGGGAATACCGGCCTGGTTTACTTTCCGGATCTGCTGTACGGCAACCTTGGCATCGAGGGGAACGAGGACAATCATATCCGGTTCGTCTACGATTGCTTCATCGAGCATCTGGTTCTGAACCGCTACATCCCAGTTCGGAGAAAGGATGGTGGCGTCCATCTGGTAGGCGCCGGCAACTTTCTGTACACCATTTCCGAAGGCGGTAAGGTATGGATGATCACCATTGATGATTACAACCACTTCCTTCCCTCTGGCACCATCTGCAGGGGATTCGGGAATATTCACCTTCTCCGCACTCCATCCTGCATACTCCATGTCGTACCAATGCATCGGATCGGTTTCAGGCAGAGATTCAGGATCCTCGGGGCGCTCGGGGATTTCCTTTTGCTCCATTTCCAGGAGAAGCGGCTGACCGTCACGGGACTTGATCTTGGTCACGTCGACCTGCTTCGACCATTCTAAATTTTCCGAACCTCCGCTTTCAGCTGCAGGCTCGGCACTTTCCTGTTGACCACCGGCAAAAGCAAAACCGGCAATCGACAGCACCAGGAGAAGAACGAACAGTTTCTTCATCTGTCACTCCTTTTTTTGTCGTTATTGATCACGACAGCTCAGGCTGTCTGTGATTCACCTTTAATAAGCGAGATCACCGGGAGACCATCAGGTTTTCCGGCCATCTTCCAATTCTTTGAGCAATTCAGCGCGTTGCCCCTTTAGTTGTTCGTGTTTATAAATATAATATGCTTCATATAAAACAACACCTGCAAGTATCATTCCGCTCGCAAATATCTTGAACTCCGTTCCTACATTGAAACGGTTCATTCCATTGAAAAGCGTTTCGAGCATAAGCACTGCTATCATTGTTTTGAACACGCTGCCTTTTCCGCCCATCATCGAGGTTCCTCCGATAATGGTCGCAGCTACAACAATCAACAGCGAGTTCACACCCAGATCAACCGGCGAAGAGCTCATCTCGATAGCAACCATCGACCCTCCGAGGGCTGCAAAGAAACCGGCAAAAACAAAGGCCAATATGGTATAGGTATCCGCCTTCAATCCGGCAAGCCAGGCAGTATCGCGGTTTCCTCCGACCATGTAGAAGTTCCGCCCGAACCGTGTCCTCTTTAAGAGAACCTCCATCCCGACCACACTGAGTATGGCGATCAAAATACGCGGAGTAAGCAGACGGATCGAATCCAAGAAGGGCATCCGCATAAAGTCGGACAAAGCGAAATCCGCCGGTGTGGTAGCACTCAGGGAAACGTCGGTGTACATGTAGATTACACCCTGTACGATAATCATCATTCCCAGCGTTACGATAAACGAGTGTATCTTCGCTTTCGCCACCAGCAAACCGTTGATCAGTCCGATCAGAGAACCGGCGGCAAGTGCAATTACAACTCCCAGCGTCCATGCCATTCCCGGAGGGAGCTCGGAGAACATGAGGCGGAATCCGATGGTGAACACTGCTCCCAAAGAGAGCGTGGATCCAACCGAAAGGTCGAGCTGGTGAATAATCAGAACAAGGGTGAACCCGATCGCTACGGTAGCGTTCAGGCTCATGCTGCGAAGAATGTTGGTAAAGTTCCTGAGCCCCACAAAGTTCGGGGCAAAAATCGACATAACGAGAAATACACCGAGGAAGATGATATATATTCTGTTTCTGTCGATCCAGTAAACAGCATTCTGTTTCGAGTCGAGTTTAGGCATCATCCCTCCCGAGCTTTCTTAGACTGCGTGCGTTGATATAAACGACGGTTATAAAAACGATCCCCTGAACAACTGTCTGGGAGAAGGTATCAATACCCATAAGCGTCATTATATTCCGCATTAAACCAATTACAAATACGCCTCCGAGGACTCCTATTATATCGCCCCGGCCCCCGTTGAGCGTCATTCCACCGATAACAACGGCCGTCACAGCATTAAAGTCATACCCTTCGCCGTTGTAGTACGCACCGACCTTTCCGAGCGAGGTAATGAAGATACCCGTCAGGGCGGCAGTGAGGGAAGAGATCAAAAAGGCCGTACCGACTACCCGGCTTGCCTTGATTCCGCTGAGCCGGGCCACATCATAAGAGGACCCGGTTACCTTCAACTGCTGTCCGAACTTTGTTCGCTTCAAAAGGAACTGTGCGGCAATTACCAGTGCAATGAGAATAATAACGGTGATAGAGATGCTGCCGAAGATGCGGATCCGGTACAGATTGATAAAGGCATCCGCCAGATGCTCGTTTCCGATGCCGGCCTTGATGTCGGGGTAGATCTGTTTGTTGAGCCAGACCCAGCGTACCACTCCCTTGGTGACATAGGCCATAGCCAAGGTCCAGATAATCGGGTTTGCCCGAAGTTTACCGACGGCAAAGGCATTAACAAGTCCCACACCTACACCTACCAGCAAACCGGTAAAGATACTCATGAACATTCCCAGAGGAATGAGTTCGATGGCGATATAACCGGAGAGGGCCATGGTTGTCGGAATAGAGAGATCGGCAAAGTGGCCCGAATAGGTTACGAAGGCTACACCGACTGCCGCCATCCCGAGCAGCGTTACTGCATCGAGAATATTGAGAAAGTTTTTTGAATTAAAAAAACTCCCGCCGAAAAGAATAATCCCTACGAGAATAAACAGGATAGCTACAACGTAAACACCGAATCTGTTGATCCAGAGGTTCAAACCGGATTGCTTTAACTCCCGGGAAACAGGCGGGGCCGCTGCAGCATTTCCCTGCCCCGGCGGTGAGTTTTGCTGTGCGGGCTGCTGTTGGTTCAGATCATCCGGCATTGACATACCTCCCTTCTCCGTTAGCCGCTAACAGGACTGTTTCTTCAGTGGCTTCCCCTCCGGGAATCTCGCCGATCATGTGTCCCTTCCTCATCATGACGATTCTGTCCGATATTCCCACGAGCTCGGGAAGATCCGAGGAAACAACAATTACGGCATTGCCTTGGTCGGCCAGTTTTTCTATGGCTTTGTGAATAGTAACCTTTGCTCCTACATCGACTCCCCGGGTAGGCTCATCGAGAAACAATACGTTAGGCTCTATGGCAAGCCACTTAGCCAAAAGGACCTTCTGCTGATTTCCACCGGAAAGGTTGCTCATCGTTCGCCCCGGATCGGGAGGATAAATATTCAACTCATTGATAAGAGATTTCATCTTTCCCGCTCCGCGTTTACTCGAAAAGACAAAATTCTTTACCAGGCGGGGAATTAAGGCGGAGAGAATATTTTCTCCGACGGTCAGGCGAAGAGCGAGTCCGAAAAGCTTTCTATCTTCGGTGAGATAGCCCACGTCTTTTTCGAGGGCCTCCGTCATATTCTTGATCCGGATCTGTTTCCCGTCCAGAAAGATTTCTCCCTCATCGATCGCGTCGACCCCCGTAATTGCCCGGGCCAGCTCGGTCCGGCCGGCACCTGCAAGGCCGCCTATACCGAGAACCTCGCCTTCGTGAGCGGAGAAGGAAACATTGTGGAAAAACCCGTATCGGGAAAGATTTTCAACCCGCAGCTTTTCCTTTCCGGGGGTACGTACCCGCTTACTGAACATTTCCTCCATCTTTCTGCCGACCATCATCTCCACCAGCTCCGAGGTGGTTACATCGCTTACCTTTCGGGTGTCGATGCGTTTTCCGTCCCGCATAACCGTTACCCGGTCGGCAACCTCGAAGACCTCCGGAAGATGGTGAGATATATAGATAATTGCCAGCCCCTCGTCCCTGAGCTTGTGAATGATACCGAAAAGCAGAGCTACCTCATCCCGGGAAAGAGCAGAGGTAGGCTCGTCCATAACCAGGATACTGGGCGCATTTCCCAGGGCTTTTGCAATCTCGACCAATTGAGCCTGGTGCTGACTGATTTCTTCTATCTCCAAAAGCGGATCGAGATCTCCGAGTCCTACTCGCTCGAGAAGTTGTTTGGATTCTTCCACCATCCGTTTTTTATCGAGGAAACCCTTTTTCCGCGGCAAACGGCCTACCAGGAGGTTTTCCGCGATGCTGATCGGCAGAGCCTGGGTGAGCTCCTGGTAAATCATTTCGATCCCCTCATCCTTTGCAATGGAGGGTGAATGGAGTTTTACCTGCTGTCCACCGATGAAAATTTGTCCGGTATAATCGTTAAAAGATCCGGCAAGCATCTTCATGAGAGTAGATTTTCCGGCACCGTTCTCGCCGACCAGTGCATGAACCTCACCGGCCTGGACGTCGAAACTTACGGTATCGACTGCTATGGTCCCGGGAAACTGCTTGCTGACGTCCTTCATTTCTATGGCCTTCCCCAACTGTTCAGCTTCACTCACTGTTTGAAGACCTCCTTCTTGTTTTCGAAAGCATCAGAGGCTGTTCCGGATTTGCCTCTTACATGTAATCCATTACAACCCCATACCCGGGATTTGTCAAGAAAAAATTGTAATCGTTTCCACAAAAACAGGGGTTTTTCCACTCCCTAAGTTTTCAGAACGATAAAATCCGCAATATTCCGGTTGTTGAACGATGCCCGTTCTTGCGTTATACTATTTTACCTAGGAAAAACTAGTTGTTTTTTCGCTCCGTACCAGGGAAATCCGGGGTATTATCTGTACCGGTGTTTTTTTTCAAAAAATACTTGCAAAAAACGACATTCCGGGTGATTCTAATAGGGTGTAAACGTATACACGAATAGGGGATGAAACGAGCAATGGCAGCAACGATCAAAGATGTGGCGAAACAGGCAGGAGTTTCCACCGCCACGGTATCCAGAGTAATCAATAACGACAAACACATCGCACCGGATACAAGAGAACGGGTGCTCCGAATCATTTCCGATCTCAATTATACCGTCAACAATGTAGCCAGAAGCCTGAAGATAAACCGCACACACACCGTAGGGCTTATTACGCCGGCTATTGCCGAGGATTTTTTCATGCAGGTAGCACAGGGAGCGGAAACCGTACTCAGGAAAGAAGGGTACACCCCGATTATCTGCAATTCCAACGAAGAGCTCGAGGAAGAAACAGCCAGGATACGGCTTCTTCTGGAACAACAGACCGACGGTGTCATCATCATTCCGGCCACAAACCGGGGTGAGCATTTTGACATGCTTACCTCCAATCACATACCCTATGTCCTGGTGGACCGCGTTGTGGACGAGACCAAGGCAGATGCGGTTTTAGTGGATAATATCAACGGCGCTTACGAGGCGACCGAATACCTGATCAACCGCGGTTACCGCCGTTTCGGCTTTCTCGGCGGGGACATAGAGCATCAGTCAAACGCCCGCGAGCGGTTCGTCGGATTCAAGCGGGCCCTCGAAGATTACAAAATCGAGCTGGAGGAAGATCTGCTCAAGTACGGGGATTTCCACGAACGTTCGGGGTATGAACTTATCGGCTCCTTTTTGAACAATGATCGAGCCCCGGAGGTCGTGTTCATCTCGAACTACTACATGTATGTGGGTGCGGTAAAATACCTCATCCGGAACAAAGACACAATGAAACAACCGGTATACCTGGCCAGCTTCGACGACATGGCTTTTTCCGAAGTCAACGGACTGCCCAGTTTGAATATCGCCCAGCCGATCCAGGAAATCGGCATGGAAGCGGCGCGGCTTCTCCTCTCCCGTATCCGGGGAGAAGAACTGCCTTACCCGCAAATTCGCCGTTTAAAAACACGGCTCGTACATCATAATACCTGATTTCCGGTAATCAGAGGCCGGAAACAACCTTAGAGGAGGAAAACATGGCTAATCTATCTGACCTCACAGTCCTTCCCCCACAGAACCGACTTCGGAGCAGACTGCCGAAGGTTGGAATCCGGCCCACTATCGACGGCAGGCGGGGGGTTCGCGATTCTCTGGAAGAGCAAACAATGGCACTTGCCAAAGCGGCGGCCGGTCTAATACAAGAAAACCTGCGGCATGCCTGCGGTCTGCCTGTGGAATGCGTTATAGCCGACTCCACCATCGGCGGTGTAGCGGAAGCCGCCGCCTGTGCGGACAAGTTCTCTCGCGAGGGAGTAGGTGTTTCTCTTACGGTCACTCCCTGCTGGTGCTACGGATCGGAGACCATGGATATGGACCCCAGCACACCGAAAGCCGTCTGGGGATTCAACGGTACCGAACGGCCGGGGGCAGTTTATCTTTCTGCGGTTCTGGCCGCTCACAGTCAAAAAGGGCTGCCTGCTTTCAGCATCTACGGGCGGGAGGTCCAGGACGCAGACGACCATTCGATTCCGGAAGACGTACAGGAAAAGATTCTTCGCTTTGTCCGGGGCGGTCTGGCAGTGGCAACCATGCGGGGGGCCTCCTATCTCTCGATCGGTTCGGTTTCCATGGGAATCGGCGGTTCTATCGTAGACGCGGATTTTTTCCAGAAACACCTCGGAATGAGAAACGAATACGTCGATATGTCCGAGATAGAACGACGTGTGCGCGAAGGGGTTTACGATCACCAGGAATACGAAAAGGCAATCGCCTGGGTTCGAGAGAACTGTGCAGAGGGTCCCGACCCCAATCCTCCGGAAAAGCAAAAAAAACGGAAGGAAAAAGATCAAGACTGGGAATACGTAGTCAAGATGACCCTAATTGCCCGGGATCTGATGATCGGCAACCCGAAACTTGCCGAGATGGGATTCGAAGAGGAATCCAACGGGCACAACGCCATCGCCGGAGGCTTCCAGGGGCAGCGGCAATGGACCGATTTTTTACCGAACGGCGATTTCATGGAGACGATGCTCAATACCTCGTTCGACTGGAACGGAATCCGGGAGCCCTTCGTTTTTGCCACCGAGAACGACTCGCTCAACGGCGTATCCATGCTCTTCGGTCACCTGCTCACCGGCACCGCCCAGATTTTCTCCGACGTGCGGACCTACTGGAGCCCGGAGGCTATTAAACGAGTCACCGGGCAGACCGTCACCGGCACAGCGGAAAACGGCCTGATCCATCTGATCAACTCGGGTTCGACCACCCTCGACGGCACCGGCCGTCAAAGCAAAGACGGCAAACCCGTAATGAAACCCTACTGGGAAATAACTCCCCAGGATGCGCAGAACTGCCTCGAATCCGCTGTCTTTCCGGCGGCAAACCGAGACTATTTTCGCGGAGGCGGCTATTCGACCAATTTCCTCACCCTCGGCGGAATGCCGGTTACCATGACCCGGATCAACCTGATCGACGGCCTCGGACCGGTGATTCAGATTGCCGAGGGGTGGACCGTTACCCTCGAAGAGGATGTACACGAGAAACTCGACAGTCGGACCGACCCGACTTGGCCGACCACCTGGTTCGCCCCGCGCCTTACCGGCAGCGGCCCCTTCCGGGATGTCTATTCGGTCATGGCAAACTGGGGGGCCAACCACGGGGCCATCAGTTACGGCCACATAGGCGCAGACATGATCACCCTTGCTTCCATGCTCAGAATCCCGGTAAATATGCATAATATCGAGGCCGAAAAAATCTACCGACCGAGCACCTGGAGCGCATTCGGCATGGATCTTGAAGGTTCGGATTACCGAGCCTGCGAAAAATTGGGACCACTGTATAAATAACAAAAAGGCCGGTACCGGGAGAACCTCCCGGCGCCGGCCTTTTTTTAACGCGTGTCCGGTTTACTTTATGTCCGGAATATCATGCTCCCCCAGGTCGAGAGGATAGTTTCCATACTCCCGGACCAGCTTCATCACATAATCAAAGCGCTCTCCCGAGACCGAGTTGGGCACCGAATGGTCCGACATGAAGATCATACCGCCGCCCTTGGCCGCATTGAGTTTCCGGAGGACAGTATTCTTGAGCTGGTCCATCGGGAGATCGGCCCATTCCATTACGTCCATGTTTCCGCACAATGCGATCTTATGGTCGTATTCACGGCGGAGTTCGATGACATCCAGACCGGATTTCGCCTCCAGCGGGTTGTATCCGTCGATACCGAGATCGATCATATCGGAGAAAATTTCACGGGAATCGCCGCAGCCGTGATAGATCACGGGAATATTATTGCTGTGACAAACATCAACAATATCGGCTACCACCGGTTTGAAGTATTTCCGCCAGTATTCCGGACTAAACATCATTCCGTTCTTGTAAGCCACGTCGCCCCAGATCACCATGCCGTCCAGCATGCCGTTCGCCGCTTTTATCTGTCCCTCGGTTATCCCTACCAGGAAATCCCCTACCCGGCGCAGAAATTTTCCGAGCTTCTCCGGATACAAGCCGATCCACAAAAGCATATTTTCCGATCCGATGATTCTCCACCCCTGTTCCTGGGCCTCGCAGACGCTGCCGTAAACCGGAATATCGGGATAGAGCGCCTTGACCTGATCCACCCAGGGCGGAAGATCTCGGGCAAAACCATCACCTACCCCTCCGATTTGGTTGTCGCCGCCTGAATAATACCTCCTGTCGTCGAAGGGATCGTCGAACTCGAACGCCTCCATCTTCTCGATAGTATTGGTGTCGAAATGCACGAAGGCCGGCATCGGATAGGTAAACTTCTTCCGGACATGCGCCTCGTAACCGGTTTTGACCAGCACTTCGTCGTCGGTCTGCTTCAGGATCTCGAAGTCTTTGATGTGGGGATCCATGTTCGGAAGGGTAACAATGAAGTCGAGGTCATAGTATTCATAGATGTCCGTGCCCTCCGGCAGGCCGAGGTCCTCTCTCCACCGCTGCAGGAATTGGCCCCAGAAAAAATCGCTAACCGGGACGCGGTCCGGCTCTTCATGGCGGAGGGCCTTGTTCACCCGTTCGAGTTTCTGTTTGGCCTTTTCTGTTCTTTCGGGGATTATGTCGGTACTCCCCTGTTTGTGTTTGCTGCGAAGAGATTTAGAAATAAACATGCCTTCATCGGTAAAAAAGGGATTGTCGCTAGCCATTCGGCAGACCTCCTGAATTGTTCCTCATGGATTATTCGGTATTCGTATTAACATAATCCTACCATGAACACGGAAAACTACAATAAAATTTTACTGGAATTTTCTATGTTTTACTAAATTTTACTTTACATGGCAGATGCCTGTTGGTACTCTGGAGGAAATCTCTTGTTTTCTGCAGATAATCCGGGAGAGACGCATGAACCAACGACCAACCCTTCGCGAGGTAGCTTCAAAAGCGGGGGTTTCTCTTACAACAGCATCCCTGGTAATGAACGGCAAAGGGGCCATCTCCGATGATGTACGAACTCTCGTCCGCGAGGCAGCCGCCGCTCTCGGCTATCATAAAAGCAGCGGCCCCTTTCTCCGTCAGAATGAAAAAAAACGGGCGGGAATTCTCGTTCATACCGATAACCGCTGGGCCTATCTCTGGCACTTCATTCAGCCGGCGCTCGAGGCCATAGACCGTATTTTGCGCCGCTCAGGCTACCTCACGATCATGCTCCCGGTATACCATGACGACAATCCCAGGGAGGTGATCGAGGCTGTCCGTCGATCGGGATGCTCTAGTCTTTTTTCCATGTATTACGGCAGCACCGAGGTCTTCTCTTACCTCGAACAGAGAAATATCCCGGTAGTGACCGCCTTCAACAATGATTTTCAGGACCGGTTTTTCTCTGTATGCGTCGATGATTTTGCCGGAAGCTACGAAGGCACCCTCCATTTGATAGAGCGGGGTCATCGAAACATTCTCTACTTTGAGTTCGATATACCCGTGCTGCCACTGGTCGTCAGCGACCGGTATATCGGTTTTCAAAAGGCAATGAACGAGCGGGGCCTCGAAGCAGGATCCGACAGGCGAATTCGTGTGGACATCTCAAATTTTGATGAAATTTTCGAACGGGTCAGACGATGGTTCGGAAAGGAACGGCCGGCCCGGGCCAGACCGACGGCAATCTTCGCCATGGACGACTACCTGGCCGCCTATCTCCACACCGCCCTCGGAAAACTCGGTCTGAAAGTCCCCCGGGATGTTTCGATTATCGCTCCGGGAGATGTTCTGGACTACCGGCATCCCTTCACACCGATGATCAGCACCATGCGGATCAACACCTCCCTGATAGGCAAAACAGCCGCAGAGATGATGATCGAACGGCTGGAAAATAACCCCGGGGAAATACAGGTACTGAAAATCAAACAGCAGCTGGTGGAACGGGGATCGTGCCGAAGCCTGGCATAATCACGGCAGACTTCGGCGCCCCAATAGACCCAGCGGTACCAATAGACCCAGCGGTACCAATAGACCCAGCGGTACCAATAGACCCAGCGGTACCAATAGACCCAGCGGTACCAATACGCTCAGCGGTACTGGGCTACCGTCTCGTACATCGCAACGATATTCTCCGGCGGAACATCGGGCATGATGTTGTGCACGGTGTTGAACACAAAACCGCCGCCGGGCATAAAAACATCGAGCCGCTTCTTTACATGGTCCCGCACCTGTTCAGCGGTACCGGAGTTGAGGACCTCCCGGGTATCCGCCCCGCCGCCCCAGAAACAGATATCGCCTCCGAATTCCTTCTTGAGACGCTCGGGTTCCATATCGACGGTATTGGTCTGCACCGGATTGAGCACGTCGTAGCCGGCCTCCACCAGGTCGGGGATGAGCTTGTAAACCGAACCACAGGAATGCAGAAAGGTTTTCATTCCGCTGTTTTTGTGGACATATTCGCAGAGCCTGGTGTGGCGAGGTTTGAAGATCTTCCGATAGATCTCGGGAGCCATGAACGGACCGGTGTCCAGCCCCAAATCATCACCGAATCGAAGAACATCGGCAACATCTCCCACTGTCTCGCAGACCTTCTCGAGACCTGCAAGGTGGACCTCCATCAGGGCATCCAAGAGCCCCTCGACCTTGTCCGGTTCGGTGTAGATGTCCATCAGAAAATTGTCCATCCGGCGCAGAAAGGTGCCCCATTCGAAGAGGTTCGATCCGGCAACGATCATCAGCGCCCGGTCGCTGTTTTCTTTTAGTTTGATCGCTGCATTCCGAAGCTGTTCCCAATAGTCATCTTCTCCTGCATGATCCCAGGGACTGTGCACCATAGCCTGCCAGAGCACCTTGTTCATGGCATCCGGCAAATCGTCATAGGAATCAGGATAGCCGTCGATATAAGGGAAATAGGTCTGATCGAAAAAGGTTGCCCCTTTCGGTTTTTTTGCAATCGGAGTGCCGTCGCCGGCCTTGGCAATAAGCGCCGTTCCCTCCTGTTCGGGATGAAACCAGGCCGGATAATAGGCTTGACTGCCGTCGGACAGCTCGACAGGATACCAGTCGCTTTCCCTGTTGTTGAACATACGCCCTATATCCAGCACGTCCACGCCGAATCGATCTATCGCCCAGTCTTCCGGCTGAGCGAGTTCCTGAACTACATCATAGACGCGGGTTCGGCTCTCTTCGACACCAAGATAATCGGCAAGCCTGGTGTAGGCAATGGCCGAAATGCCGGAACTCGGCGTGGCACCCAGGTCGAGAGGCACCCGGTCCGGTTCCCGGTGTTCTATCGCCGATAGGACCCGTTCCCGGGAGGTCATAGCGCCGGCGGCACCGCTGGTGTCGGAATTGCTTGATTGCTCAGTCAAGGTGGAAGACCTCCTCCATCTCGGCCCACCATTCCCCTTCCTTGCGGGTATCGAGGGGCTTTTGCATGGGCATCATAATGTCCCACCATTCCTGGGTCTTGGGATGGTCGGCCATCTTCTGCATATCCGCTTCGAAATCATCTCCTACGTATTCCATAAAAGCAAAGAGCATGTTGTCCTTGTGGAAAATCGTGTAGTTACGGATATTACACTCCTTAATCTTGTCAGCCACCTCCGGCCAAATATTGTTGTGGTAGCGGACATATTCATCATATTTGTCAGGATCGAGCCCGATAATCTGTCCGTGTCGTTTTACTGCCATGCCGTCCTCCTTTATCATATTTTAGCAATATTTTACCACGGACACCAAGACAGTCAAGGTTTTTTCGAATAATCTCCTATATTCAGCGGTTTTTTCTTGTATTTTTGGTTAATTATGATAAAGTAATGGTTAAATATGGAGCGGATGAGGTGAGCGATAACAACGAAACCACCCTGGAAGACGTAGCTCGGCTGGCCGGAGTATCCAACGCAACCGCATCATTAGCTCTTGCCGGCAAAGGACGCATCTCTGCTGTCGTCCGGGATCGGGTAATCGACTCCGCCCGGAGTCTCAATTACCGCCGCGGTCTCGAGAAGATCCAGAAACTCAGGCCCGTCACCGGAAAACTTGCCCTTCTGCTCCAAATCGACCCCCGGTGGACCTACGCCTGGCCTCTGGTGCAGCCGATTATTGATGCGGTGGATACCGGGGTAAAAAGCAGGGGCTACACGCTGGTCATGGTTCCGATCCGAAACGACATGAAACCGGACCGGGTTATCGAAGACGTGAGATCCGTGGAAGCTCAAGGGGTTTTTGCGCCGATCACCGACATACCCGGGCTGTTCGACCGGATCCGAGCCGAGAATCTTCCCTTGACATTGATTTTGGACAACAGCCGGCAGGAAGACATCTCCACCGTGGGAATCGACGATTTCCGCGGAGCCTATGAGGGAACCAGGTATCTGATTGGTCTCGGTCACCGGGACTTCCTCTATGTAACTACCGGCAGGCCGAATATTCCCCTGATGGCAAGTGATCGCTACGTAGGATTTCTCAAGGCGATCCATGAACTGGGCCTCGTGCACGATCAGGACCGGGACATCATCTTTCCCATAGAATCCTACAACCTTCTCAAGGATAAACTCGAAAGGGCGATGAAGACCGGGCGCAGGCCAACCGGTATATTCGCCCTCGATGATGCAGTAGCTCTGCGAACCATTCGCAGCCTGGGAGAACTCGGCTTCTCAGTTCCCGAAGACGTGTCGGTCATTTCGGTTGGGGACCTGCTCGATTATCGGCAGGACTTTGTTCCTCCGATCACTACCATGCAGATCGACAGCGGCATGATGGGAACCCTGGCGGCGGACATGATGCTTCGAAGACTCGATAACCGCGAAGAGGTTGAAAGCGCCCCGGCGGTTTTAAAAACACGCCTCAATCTGCAGGAACGGGGCAGCTGCCGTGAAATCACAGAGGAGAAATCGCTATGACAAGCAAAGAACGAGTACTCAATTCTTTCGAGGGAAAAATTCCCGATCGGGTACCCCGCTGGTTCGGAACCTCGCCTGAATTCCTGGAAAAGGCTGAGCGGACTACCGGCCTCGATGAGGAGGGTCTGCGGAAAAAGGTCGGCGATGATTTTCGAAGAGTATTCGCCGAGTACCGCGGCCCTGAGCACCAACTCTCTGAAGGAGCAACCTGGAGAAGCCCCTTCGGCATCGAACGGGAGGGGCTCGGCTACGGTATGCCGAAAACCCCGCCGCCGCTTGCTGGAGTACGAACGATTGAAGAGGTAGAGGCCTTCAACTGGCCTGACCCGAACTGGATGGATGTAACGGGTATCCCGGAACAAGCAGCACCATACCGGGACGAGTACGCAATCCTCGGCGGCGATTGGTCCCCCTATTGGCACGACGTGATCGACCTGACAGGACACGTCGAGCTCTACTACATGATATACGACGCACCGGAGGTACTCGAACGCATCTTCGAACGGGTAACCGATTTCTACCAGCAGGTGAGCCGGAACATCTTCGACTACGCAGGGAACGACATCGACATTTTCTTTATAGGCAACGATTTCGGCGGCCAGACCGGCCCGCTCATGAGCCCCGAACAGTTTCGGAGGTTTCTCCTGCCGTCCATGAAACGCCTTATCGACCTGGGCCACGGGTACGGCAAACCGGTTATGCTGCACTGCTGCGGAGGCTACCGGGAGTTGATCCCGGATCTGATAGAAGCAGGGATCGACGGCCTGCAGGCCCTGCAGCCGGATGCTGCAGGTATGGAGCCGGCGGAACTCAAAAAGGAATTCGGATCGAAAATCGTGCTGAACGGATCGATCGATTCCAAACGGGTACTGATCAATGGGCCGAGCCCCGATTTCGTACGAGAGGAAACACGAAAGGTCCTCGAAATCATGCAGCCCGGAGGACGCTACATCGCTTCGGCAAGTCACGATGCCATTCTGGAAGAAACCCCGGTGGAGAATGTGCTGGCTATGTTCGAGAGCATCGAAGAATTCGGCGCATACAACTAGTTTTCTAAGCATTTTCACTATTTTTTTCCGTTGCGCACCCATCATCCTCCTGGTATCCTATGTATGAAAGATAGACAGGAGGAATGATTATGGATTCAAAGAAAACCAATAGAGAAACCATCGGGGCCCAGGCAGTACCGGGAATCTCCCCGAACAGCCGAGTGCAGGCACTGATCGACCGCAGAGACAAACTCGCCCGGGAACATAAGCGTGATTTGTACGTAGACAATCCCGAATTCCTTGTCTATCACTGGTCAGGGGAAGCCGAAGCCTTCAGTCCCGCCACCGGCGAACATGCCGCAGCCGAGGACAAACGCATCAACCTCGGGGATCACAACTGCCGTGTGGACATCGGCATTCCCTTTCCCTACACAGAGGAGATGCCCTCCAAAAAGAACGGCCACAGCAACGATCCCGAAAACTTCGGCGCCGACTACGCCTTTTTTATGGATCACAGTCCGGCGGAGATCCATCCCCACGAACAGATTGTCGGAGAGTTTCACTGGCAGCTCGACGAGGCCCGCCGATTCCGCTACCCCGAAAAGCAGCGGGAACTCGGCCGGCAGGCCAGGCAGTTGGGAGCCGGGGGTATCAGCTTCAACCACACCACCCCGGATTTGAGTATCGGCCTCTCTCTGGGATGGAAAGGCCTCCTGGAAAAAATTCGCAGCAATCGTTCCAAATACGAAGAATACGGAAACCAGCAGAGCGTTCAATACCTAAACGGGGCTGAACAGGTCGCCCTTTCCATATCCCGGTTTATCGCCCGGCATGCAGAACGAGCCGAAGAGCTTTCTGCAGCCGAAAGTGACCCCGAACTCAAAGAGAATTACCGGCAGGTTGCCCAAACATGCCGGGCCATCAGCCAGGATGCACCGAAAACCCTTCAGCAGGCTGTGCAGTGGATCCAGTTTTACCTCCTTGCCGACCGGATAATAGGCCACGGCAACGGATACGGCAGGCTCGATCAACTGCTCATCGACTTCTACCGAAACGATCTCGAAGAGGGAAGGATCACTCGTGAACAGGCCCGCGACTACATTGCAGAGCTCTACCTCAAATACGGGGGAAACTACTTCTCCTTCGGAGGCAGAAACCGGGAACTCGAGGATGCTACCAACGAGCTGAGCTGGATCGGCCTCGAGGCATACGATATGACCGGCGGCTACAACCACCTCGGAGTCATGTGGCACCCGGATATGGACCCGGACTTTTTCGAATATGCCTGCGACGTTGTGGGACGGCACGGAGCGGGAACTCCCACTCTGGTAAACTACGACGTTATGCGCTACAGCCAGCTCCGCTCGGGTGTAAGCGAGGACGATGCCTGGAATATCTCCTACAGCGGATGCCAGTGGTACTGCACGGTAGGCAACGAGTACAACGACCAGGACCTCAATTCCCTCGTTCTCGTCCAGCCGATGCAGCGGGCCATGAAGCGTGCAGCTGGCGAAGGCAGCAAAACCTTCGACGATTTCTGGCAGATCTACGATCAGGAGGTCCAAAAGACCGCCGACATCCTGCGGGATTTCAAGAACAAGACCTACGAATGGCAAGCCCGGATATGGCCGGAGATCGTTACTTCTTTCTGCATGCACGGTCCCATGGATAAGGGAAAGGACGTCACCGACACCCGGGCAGTAAACAACAACTACACCTCGGTCAACGTGTTGGGTGTTCCCAATGTCTCCGATTCGATGTATGCCATCAAGAAACTTGTGTACGAGGAGGGCCTCTGCAGCATGTCCGAACTCCTCGAGGCAGTCGAGAATGACTGGGAAGGGCGAGAACCCCTTCGCCGGCGGTTTTTGAACCTGCCCAAGTTCGGCAACGACATCGATGAACCGGATACCATGGGCATCAGGGTATCCGAACACATCCGGGAAACCCTCGAGAGCCGCCGCAACATAAAGGGATTCCATTTCCGCCCCTCGCTCTTCCAGTACATGGGGCACACCTATGCCGGTCCAATGCTGGGGGCCACCCCCGACGGGAGAAAGGCCGCCGAACCCCTCGCCCACGGCATGAATCCAATGCACGGACGCAACACGGAGGGAATAGTAGCAACCGCCAACTCATTTACCAAACTCGACTTTCGCAAATACCAGGGCGGCTCGTTTCAGATCGAGCTCGAGCCCTCCTTTTTTCAGCGGGACGAGAGGCGCGGTCCTGTGGTAGCTATGTTCGCCAAATCGTTCTTCGAAAAGGGCGGTGTGCAAATCAACCTGAACGTCATCGACATAGATACCCTCAAGGATGCAATGGCCAATCCGGAAAAGGATGAATATCAGGACATCGTAGTCAAAGTAACCGGGTACTCGGCACACTTTGTTGTCATGGACCGGCAATTCCAGAGCGAGTTCATTCAGCGGGTCAATTACGAGGACCTCTAGGCCGTGCTGTGAACATGAAGGCACGTATTTTCGACATCCACCGGCTCTCCACCCACGACGGCCCCGGCTTCCGGACGGCCGTCTTTTTTAAAGGCTGCAGTCTGCGCTGCCGGTGGTGCCACAACCCCGAGAGTTTCAACCCCGGTCCGGAGGTGTGGTGGTATTCAAACAAATGTATCGGCTGCCTCGATTGTGTTCGCTCCTGCCCGGAAGACGCCCTCAGTGCTGAAGAGGAGGGAATCCGCATTGACCGGAATAAATGCACAGGCTGCGGAATCTGCGCCTCGGTCTGCCCCTCCGGCGCCATGCGTATGGTCGGAAACGAATGGAAACTAGACGACTTGATCGAACTCATAGAAAAGGACAGGCAATACTTCGACAATTCCGGCGGAGGTATCACCCTCTCCGGAGGAGAACCGCTTCTGCAAAGCGGCTTCAGTCTTTCCCTGCTCGATGCAGCGGCCGCAAGGGGTATCTCCACTGCCGTCGACACCTGCGGAGCAGTACCTCCCGAAACCATCGAGCAGAGCCTGCCCCTCACCGACTATCTTTTCTATGACCTCAAACTCATAGACCCGGAGGAACACCGCAGCTTCACCGGAGCGGGAAACGACAGGATCCTCGAAAACCTCCGCTTTGCAGCCGACTATGCACGAAACAACCGGAAGCCGGAAATCTGGGTCAGGACCCCCCTCATCCCCGGCGCTACTGCAGGAGAGGAAAACCTTCAGGCCGTCGGCGACTATCTTGCCGATATCGGATCTGATGTCATTTCCCGCTGGGAATTGCCGGCCTTCAACCGGCTCGCCTCGGACAAATATTCCCGCCTCGGCAGGGAATGGGAATATGCCGATACCCCGATACTCACCGATTCCGAGGCCGAAAATCTGGTAAATGCTGCGAAAAGCTCACGATTTCCCGATAAGCTGATCGTTCTGACTGGAATTACCGACTCAAATGCGTCAAAATAGATACAGATATGTATATTTCATACAGAAAGAACCAGACCGGCCATGCGATCGACTTCATCTCCCATGTGCTTCGGGCAGGGTATTATCTGGAGGAGCTCTACCGTCCCGGCAGCCTTACCGGCAAGGGAAAGACCATGGACAGATGCAACGAAGCGATTCTCGAAGCCAAAAAACTCGATCCCCCTGCCGAAACCGAACAGTTCTACAGTTTCTTGCTCGCGGGCTTTCAGGCGATTCTTCTGACCCTTCTCGATGAACCCAAAATGGCCAAACAGGCCATTCGCGTTTTCCCCCAGCGGCATTTCAAATCCCATGAACTCGGCCGGCCGTCTTTACGACCCGTGCTGTATCATATTCCCAAAATCATGGGGCTCGCCTTGGAACATGAAAACGAGGCCTTTTTTCAGTTTCTGTGCCGAACCTGTCTGGTAATCGAACCCATGTCGTTTCTCGAGAACAAGATCGATATGACCCTAACCGACCTGATTCGCAGCAGAAAATCCCCCGAGTTCACGGCAGGATGGCAGTTCCTCCTGCATCATGCCGAAGGCCTTGCCCCGGAGTTTCCTGTATTTCGGGAATATGTTCAGGGACTACGCAGTTCCGAGTCCGACCTTTTGTGCCTGACGGTGTAAAATAATGAAGAGAGGTTATTTCTCATGGACTTTTCCTACCCGGTTGCAGAACGCGCAGTAAAGCGCTGGAAAAGCGAACGGCTCGAAGAAATCGAACCGCAGCATTTTCTCTTCCATTACCAGGGAAGCACCTGCAGCAACGGCGGAGTACCCTTTATCGCCGATTTTCACGTGATTGTCGATAAAAGCCCAACACTTCGGATTCAAAGCGCATGGATCGAGATGCCGGAAGAAGAGGAAGAAAACTGGCGGGAAATGTGCTCATTCCAGAGCCGGGGCGAGAAGTTTCTCCGGGAGATTACGAAAGAAGCAGCCTTCGCCGGGAAAACGGTCGAAGAGGTTCTCAACAACCCTGGAGAAATCAATTATGCCGGGTGCCTCTGCTTTCCCGCCATGGTCAATCAGAAGTGGCAAATGGTTCTTTCCACCGTCCATTATGCCTGCGCCGTCAGTGGAGCATAACCTGCCCGCCGGTCACCGGCACTGCCTGACCGGTTTCGTAGACCTGATCAACGACATATTCGAGGGCCTTATAGACATCCGGACCGGTACACCCGCGCTTCATCGGGACCTTTTGTTCATAAAAATGCTTTACATCCTCTATTGATTTTGCCCCCGGGACTTTACCGGCCCGCAGGTACTGGACAAACAGCCCCCGCTCAGGGTCCGACCAGAGGGGCCCCTCGAAAAAGTTACCCGGACAGATGGAATTGACCTTGATGTTGTCGCTTATCAGTTCGAGTGCAAAACTCTGAGTCAAACCGATCCCGCCGAACTTCCCGCCGGCATAGGCTCCGTTTTTATTGGACCCGGAAAGACCGGACTTGGAATTGATTTGGATAATATCGCTGAACATCGGACCGCTGCCCGCTGCCTCGGCAGCCTTGTTCTGCAGGGCCATTACCGGGGAAACATGCTTCGTACCGAGAAAATAGCCGAAATAGTTTACCCGCGACACGAACTCGAAATCGGAATACTTCAGTTCTTTTACGCTTCCCGCTTTGAGGACCCCGGCGTTGCTCAGATACAGATCCACCCCGCCGGTTCGCTTCACCACCTCTTCCGCCATAGCCGCCACAGATTCTTCTTTGGAAACATCGACCTGCAGAGCATAGGCGGCCTTCTGTGAACCCCTTCCGGTGTACTGCTCGTTGATACTCTGTGCCATCTTTTCGGCGCCCTCGAGATTGAGATCGACGATTACCACAACAGCACCACGAGCGGCAAGCTGCTGTACCAGAGAGGCCCCGAAACCCTGGGCCCCGCCGGTTACCACCGCAGCCTTCCCGGCCACCGGCGAATTGATTGAAACACCTTCCGGATAATAAACCCGATACTGTCCCACTCCTTCGACTTCGATCCGTACCGGTCCGGAAGCAGAGGCTTCCTCTCCCTTTTCGGGAACAACCTCGGCTCCGCCTGCAGCTTTCCACGCCGCGGTCAATTCCTCGACGAGCTTGTCTTCGTCCAATTCCGAGAACCCGCGGTCTTTGATCTTTAGAACGGCTTCCCCTGAATCGGGTGCTGTATCATCCTCTTCGGAAACCATTTGGACCAGGGGAGCGGTCTTTCCGTTATACATCAATCCCCGCAGAAGGGGGGCTGCCTTATGCTGTACATCCATTTCTTTCTCTCCTTATTTCAGGTCATGCGAAATCTGCGAGCCGGCGAATTGCTTCGGGATCGCGCCGGTCGTGCTGCCTTCCTATATCGGCATAGCGTTCCATTCTCTCCGCGAGATCCAGGCCGGACAAGGGATTGTCGGGGTGAAAAAGGCCGAGTTCCGCTGAACAGTTCGTCAGTTTTTCGTGGGCAATCAGCGCCCAGGTAGCATCGATTAAATGGGAAAACTCAGGCTGTTCGAGCTCCCTGCAGTGAAAGGACTGGCGGGAGGTGTTGATATCGACACCGCTTATCTCCATGAGCTCATTCTCCCGGGCAAGCCGCATAATCCGTTTCAGCTGCTGCATAGTATTGCGCGGCGGCATGTAGGTTACCGCCTGAAAACCGAGGCGCTTCACCTCCGGTATCAGAGAATCCAGAAACTCATCCTCGAATTTTTGTGCTTTCTTGTCCCCGGTCGGCGATTCACCGACATCGCCCAGGTAGGCATACGCAGGTATTGCTCCTGTTTTCTGCGCCAGGGCGACTGCATCCTTTACCGAAACGCATTCGTTCTCGTCGGGCTGAACGTAGAACCTAGGGGTGTACTCTGATTTCAATACACCGAGCAGATCGTAAAGATAATGCGGGTTATGTTCATCTTCAAGAAACTCTTTTATCCGCTGAGGCAGATTAATCCCCATCTTCTCGGCAAGAAGCCGAACCACACCAGGCCCCCTGCCTTCGGAGGCGAGGATCCGGTGAACAAGGGCAAAAAGCAAATGCCGTTCGGTTATACTTCCTCCTTCATCGGCAGAGGAGAGCGGGACGACATCAGCTGCAAAATCCAGTTTTCCGATTCCGAAGTTTCCGATCATATCGTTCAAGGCCTCGAGCATTCGGCGGTTCCGCTGATTTCGGGCCTCATGGATAGGTTCGAGAAAACGTCCTACCACCGGAAAAGCAGCGGCAGGCACTCCGTGTATAACAATATATGCAATATTTTGAGAATCGGGGCTGTTCAGCCGCAATCCCTCGAGTCCGGTCCCGCTCATGTTAACCCGGAGTTCGAATCCCACGGTAGATCCTATAGACAGGGCCCTGGCAGCCTCGATCATCTCCATTCCGCCGGCTATGGAATCATGATCGACAATACCGACGGCCTGCAGCCCGGCCTTCCAAGCCTCGAAAGCCGCGGCGGTAGGGGTATACGGGCTGAAGGAATAGCTTGTATGAACATGGTTGTTTACTTCTATTGTAGGTGTTATATCCGGCTGATTTCGGTCGCGATAATCCGCTAATTCACGGTGTATTTGAAAGCGTCGTTTACTGCTTTCATGATTGACAGGGGGGATGGGTGTTTCCATAGACAGGAACTCCGTTGTACTCAAGAATTTCGTATGCTCTCTTTTCTATAGGCAGGCAGCTTCCCGACAGGGTTCATCTGCTTCGCCTTTGCAGGAAAGAGGCAATGAAATCCACACACGACGATGTGAAGATGCCATATATCGGGCTCTGATGCAAGAGCTCCCTGGCTGCTCCGACGCCCCGGAGATTTCGGCTGCCGGGGCCAAACCAAATAACAGCTTATTTGCGGGAGGGGCTGCCGAACAGACGGAAAAAGGGCGAGAATTTTCCGCAGCGTTTTTTCCCCTCCAAGAGCTCCTTCAGGTCAACAAGAACGGGAAGAGCGGCTGCCTCACCCCGGCTTATCAGTTCCTCCTTGTGTTTGAGATCCTGATAGCCATAATCCGAAAGCTCCGGTTCGATCCGAAATGTGCAGGGATCCGGATCCTTCATGCTGATATTATCCATGAGAATCCCGAAAGAGTAATACAAGACAGATAATAGAGATTCGGGCGGCTTTGTCCGGCTCCGATCGGCATTCAAATTCACCGATAAAACAACATCCGCACCCATCGAATACACAATATCCTCGGGAACATTGTTTCTGAGGCCGCCGTCTACCAGCATCCTCCCGTTCACCCACACCGGGGGGAAAATACCGGGAATGCTGCAGCTCGCCCGTACAATCCTCGCAGCATCCCCCGAATCGGCAACCACCTGCTCTCCGCTTATGATATCCACGGTTACAGCCCGGAAGGGCTTAAGCAGGTCTTGTATATCGAGACCGCCTATATCATTTTCCAAAAGAGCTTCCATTCGTCCGGCTTTAACCAGACCGAGAGAAGGGATAGCAGGCCTGATCAAATTCGCCCAGGTAATATCCTTCGCAATCTCGTAAATTGAGCGCCACTTGTATCCTGCAGCATAATACACGCCTATCAGACTGCCTGCACTGGTACCGGCTACATAGTCCGCCTCAAGGCCGGCCTCTTCGAGGGCCTTTAATACACCGATATGTGCAAGGCCTCGAGCTGCTCCCCCGCCGAGGGCTAACCCAAGTTTTTTTCGTTTGGTGCTCATCGACCGGCTCCTATAAATACGACTTCGTGATTCATGCTATGCAGTTCCGTGGAAAAAATCAATGCTGCAGTTCACCGATATATGAGCGACTTTTTATTGGACAAAAACAACGCTCTAGGGTAAAGTAAAATACACAGGATTTGATATTCAATATATATTTTACTCGTTTAATATTTTTCGGCTAATATATATTATTGTATATATATTTCCTGACGAAAGGAGTTTCTATGGCTAAGAAAATTATTGTAATCGGCGGATCCGCTGCCGGACCCAAGGCAGCTGCCCGCGCTCGGCGACTCGACAATGATGCCGAGATCACCATCATCCAGAAAGCCCATGACCTTTCTATGGCCTCATGCGGTTTTCCCTACTATGTCGGCGGTTTTTTCGACGACAGAAATAAACTGCTCTGTACTCCGACAGGAGTAGTCCGTGACCCGACCTTTTACATGAAGACGAAAGAGATCTTCGCGAAGACGGACACGGAAGTCACAAAGATCAATCGGCAGGATAAAACTGTCGAAACAAAAAACGTACAAACCGGGGAGAGCGAAACCCTCGAGTACGACAAATTGATCATGGCAATGGGAGCCTGCCCCAAAATGCCTCCGGTTCCGGGAACGGAACTCGAAGGGATTACCACCCTGCAGTCGATGCCGGATGCAGACTACCTGCGCAAAGTCAGAGACGAAGGAACAATCAAAAAGGCTGTTGTTGTCGGCGGGGGTTTAATAGGAATCGAAACCTGTGAAGCTCTTCAATTAGCCGGAATCAAGATTACGGTTGTGGAGATGCTGCCTCAGATTCTCATGTTCCTTGACTGGCAGCTGGCAAAAATCCTCGAGAACCATGTTAAAACCCACGCTGCAGATGTCATTACCGACAATGCAGTCTCGGCATTCCTGGGAGATGAGAACGGGAAGCTCCGAGCGGTAAAACTTGCAAACGGGGATGAGATCCCGTGTGAAATGGCGGTTGTGGCCATAGGCGTCACTCCCAACACAAAGTTAGCCCGTGATGCGGATATCAATGTCGGAAAAACCGGCGGTGTTGTGGTGAATGAATACATGCAGACCAACGACCCCGATATCTACGCGATCGGGGACTGTACTGAAGTTCCGCAGCGAATGAGCGGGAACAATGTACACGCACCCTACGGAGACCTGGCGAATCTGGAGGGCCGGGTTGCCGGAGAAAATGTTATCCAGGGAAATGTCGCCACATTCCCCGGAACTATCCAGACCGGCGTGTGCAAGGTCTTTGATTTTTCCGCAGGTTCTACCGGCTTGTCCGAGGCTTCCGCCAAGAAGCTGGGTTACAAGAATGCGGTCAGTGTGGTTACCGCAGGACCGGATAAACCCGGGTTCATGGGTGCTCATATCCTGATCAACAAAATAACTGCCGATACAGAGACAGGAAAGATGCTCGGTTTTCAGTGTATCGGCATGGGAGATGCAAGCAAACAGATCGGTATGGCGGCTATGGCTATCATGGGAGGCCTTACTATCGACCAGCTCGTAAATGCCGATCTCCCCTATGCCCCTCCGTTCTCGCTGGCAATCGACAACATCGTTGCCGCCGCTCATGCTATGCAGAATAAACTGCATGGTCTAATGGAAGGCCTGTCCGCCATTGAAGTAAAGAAAAAACTCGACAGCGGTGAAACACCGTTCATTATCGACTGCCGCGGACCCGAGGAATGGGAACAGATGCGTCTTGGAGTGGGCGAACACCTTATTCCGGTGGGGGCCCTCAGAGGCCGCATAAAAGAGCTGCCGGAAGACAAAAACACCGAAATCATCACCTTCTGCAAGATATCCCTGCGAGGGTATGAAGCTGCACGGATTCTTGTAGCCAACGGTTACAAGAATGTAAAGGTAATGGAAGGCGGCCTCATGGCTTGGCCTTTCTACCGGGAAAAATAATTCCCGCCAGTCTTCAAGTTAAACAGAAAAAACCATAACGGCCGGTTGACTTATCAACCGGCCGTTTTTTTTCGATGGTTTGATCAAATAGAACAATTTATGGATAATCAAAGCCTTGGAAATTATGAGATCAAGTGAACGGAGCCGTGAAAAACTACAAGTCACTTCCCTCTGCATAACAGCTTTCTTTGGAATGGCAGGAGGAGCAATGGTCTCTCCTACCCTGCCCGCTATAATGAACAGTTTCGGGGTGAGCGGCCGGCAAATCGGATGGGTTATGGGGGTTTACACGCTTGCAGCAGCGCTCTTCATGCCGGTGATCGGTGTACTGGCGGACCGCTTCGGCCGGAAAAAAGCACTCATCCCTGCCCTGGTCATCAATGGTTTGGCAGGCCTGGGAACCGCACTGAGCAGCAGCTTTGAGATGATTCTCTTTTTCCGGTTCCTTCAGGGAATCGGCATCGCCGGAATGATGCCGCTGGTGATGACGCTGGTCGGCGATTTATACGATGGGAAGGAACGAGTCCGGGTAATGGGATCTATCAGCGCCACAACCGGAATGGGTTCCGCCTTGGCACCGTTTATCGGAGGAATGCTTGCGGGCATCGTTTGGAGAGTTCCCTTTTTCCTCTACTTTCTGACCATCCCCTTGGCGCTTCTTATATTCTTTATTATCCCGAAAGAAGACCGGGCAGGCAAACAAAAGCCCCTTTCCTCGTATTTAAGTCTGTTCGTTTCGGCTCCGAACCGGGTCCGGATTCTGGGGATCATGAGTATGGCTCTTCTCTCCTTCCTTCTTCTCTACTCGCTGATCATCTATATTCCGCTGCTTCTTACCGGCAGCAGCTATGACCTTTCGGAATTCTGGGCGGGACTTTTTCTAGCTATCCAGGGGATAACCTCGGGCATTGTCTCCTTCCAAGCCCGCCGCCTGAGCGAAAAATTCCAGAGGCCCCACATCCTTGCCGCGGGTTTTACACTCATGAGCGGAGCGCTGTTCTTCATATTCTTCTCTTCCGCCTTATGGCAGATAATCACCGCGCTTCTGATTTTCGGCAGCGGTTTCGGATCGGTTCAGCCACAGATCAACACGTGGATCACAGAACAGGTGGGCGGCCCGCAGCGCGGAGGGCTTGTGTCACTTTTCAACACAATGAAGTATGTGGGTCAAACCCTCTCCCCCCTGCTCTTCGGCGCGGTCCTGGCCGGCGTATCGGTAGAAATGGTTTTCGCTGCCGCCGGCATTATCGGTATAGCTTCGATTACAGCTGCATTCAGCCTAAAGTATACCCGCCCGCCGAAAACCGGTCCCACCCCACACAAGGAAGATGAATAAGGAATTCCCTTTCCGTCTTGAACCTTTCCGGAAAAGAGACTATCGTTTTTCTTCATGCGCCGTGTATTCTCTCTTCTTGTATTGGTTTTTCTGTCACTACCTCTCTTCAGTCAAACGCTCGAGTTAGATACAGAACAGGCCTCCTACGATTTGTCCTCATCGATGAAGTATTTTTCAGATCCGAGCGGAGAGCTCAGCGCAACGGAAGTCCATAAAAGACTCAACACCTTTCGCCCCTTTGACAGTGCATCATTACAAATACCGAGAGATGGAGCTGTCTGGCTTTATTTCACCCTCCACAACAAGAGCCGAAATACCAACTGGATTATCGAAAACGCAATGAATGTCGAATTAATGGAGCTCTATCTGCGAAAGGAAGGGGCATGGAGCAGTGAGGGGCAATCGGGAAATATGATTCCCTTCTCTGAAAGAAAAACGGCAACCCGCACACCTGCTTTTGAGCTCGCCCTCCAGTCCCAGAGAAAGCATGAAGTACTGATCAAGGTATTCGATTATCAATCTTCCTGTATACAACTGACTCTAAAGGATAGCAGCCGGTTCCGGAAGGATTACCATCGAGAGACACTTCTTCTCGGCCTTGCCTTCGGGTTTTTTGCCGCCTTTATTGTGTACAACCTGATTGTGTTCTTTTTAAACAGGGAACGATCATATTTACTCTATTCCCTTTATATGGCGGCCTTTTTTCTCAACCAATTTGCCCAGGAACGGCTCTTTGCCCAATATATACAGCCGGAACAGCCATACGGATTCTTCTGGTTCATTATCTTCGGAAGTGCTACCGCAGCCTTCGGTCTCGATTTTTTTCGTCACTTTATCGGAACCCGCTCAAAAATGCCCCGGCTCGATTTCTCGATGCGCATACTCAGGACCCTTGCCGTGCTTCTAGGAGTATCGGCCTTCTTTTACTCCGGACCGATTTCTGCGGACCTGCTCAATATCTTGAGTATTGCCGCAATGGGGTTGATCTTCACCGTTCTTGCCCTCCGGATTCTCAAACGGGATCTGCTCGCTCTTTTGTGCCTTACAGGCTCTCTTCTCTATCTTGCCGGTACTGCAGCGGAAATTGTTATAACCCTCGTTCCCGTTCCGGTTACCTCCTTTGCCCTCCATGCACAACTCTACGGAGCCCTTGCCCAGGTCCTCTTCATCGGATTCGCCGTGGGGGCTAATACCTACCGCCTCCGGCAGGAAAATGAACGAATACAACTCGAGTTTACCGAGAAACTCGAAGATATGGTTGCAAAACGGACGCAACAATTGAATGAAGCAAACCGGAAGCTCACCGAACATGCGGTAACCGACCCCCTTACCGGGCTTTTCAACAGAGGAGAACTCGACAGGCGAAGCGAGGAATTCGACACCTACTTTGCCCGCAAAACCGAGGGCGATGTTAGGTATGTGATCTCTGCTGCATACATCGACCTCGATAATTTCAAATATTGCAACGATACCTTCGGACATCATTACGGTGATGAAATATTGATCAAAACCGCCGACATACTGCGGAAGAGAACGAGAGGCTACGACCTGCTTTTTCGGTTAGGAGGAGACGAGTTCCTCGTTTTGATGCCGGAGACAACATTACAGGAAGCATCCGGCATTGTTGAACGAATCCGCAGAGCAATCGAGTCTGAAGCAGATGATAAAGCGAAAATATCAGCATCGATTGGCCTTGCCTCAACCGAGAAAATGACAAATCTCAACGTCGAACAATTGATACGCGAAGCCGACACCGCTCTCCTCTACTCGAAAAGAGAGGGGAAAAACCGTATTAGATTCCAAAATTATAGCAAAACATATTAAAATGGATTGATTTTTTCTTTACGTTCACCATCATCCGATATAAATTTAAAATATG
>JAIPGG010000052.1 GCA_021736255.1 Spirochaetales bacterium
TGGTACTTTCCTTATTCACATTATCCACCAAGAAAGAGAACAAGAAGCAAAAAGAGAAAGAAAGTACTGCTACTACGGTTAGATTTTTAAATGAGGCATCGGAAGATTTCGGTTAGAATTTTGGGTGAGGCAACACGGCACCGGACTCAGCTCTCTTCGGGCCTGCTGTAGACGCGGACCCCGCATACAGAGTACAGTTAGAGGGTCCCCGGCGTCTACCCTGCGCCGCCTGTGCCCAACCGCAGAATATTAACCAATAGAGGAAAAACAGCCCATGCCCCATCGAGACGCACACAACGAAACGCTTCGCAATATCGCTATCATTGCCCATGTAGATCACGGAAAGACTACCCTTGTTGACGCTATGTTCCAGCAGAGCGGGACCTTCCGTGAAGGGAAGGAAACAGCCGAGAGGTTGATGGATTCCATGGAGCTCGAGAAAGAGCGGGGAATTACCATTGCCGCTAAGAACTGTTCGATCAACTGGAAAAAGATAAAGATCAATATTCTCGATACCCCCGGCCATGCCGACTTCGGCGGCGAGGTGGAACGGGCCTTGTCCATGGTGGATGGGGCGATCCTGCTGGTGGACGCTTCGGAAGGGCCCCTGCCCCAAACCCGGTTTGTCCTCTCGAAAGCACTGGATGCAGGGCTCAAGATCATTGTGGTGATCAACAAGATAGACCGCGGTGATGCCCGGCCGCTTCAGGTGGTGGATGACATTTCCGATCTGCTGATCGAACTGGACGCTACCGATGAGCAGCTAGATTATCCCTTGTTTTTTGCTATCGGAAAGGACGGAATTGCGAAAACCGGTCTCGAGGACGAATCTTCCGATTTGCAGCCGCTGTTCGAGGCGATAACCAACGAAATTCCCGCTCCTGCCTACGAATCCGAGGCCCCCTTTCAGATGCTGGTTTCCGATCTTTCCTATTCCGACTTTCTCGGTCATCTGGCCATCGGCAAGGTGATTAACGGCAGTGCCAAGTCCAAAGACAACCTCGTCTGCCTGGGAGAAAACGGCCGGCGCTTTCCGATGAATGTTTCCCGGCTGCAGGTGTACACCGGACCGGTTCTGAGCGATGCATCCGAAGCGAAAGCCGGGGACATTGTCGTCCTTTCGGGGGTGGAAGAGGTGCATATCGGCGATACGATCTGCACCAGTGAAAATCCCCGGCCCCTGCCCAGAATATCCGTGGACCAGCCGACGGTTTCTATGCGTTTTACCGCCAATAATTCCCCTTTTGCCGGGACGGAGGGAAGGTACGTTCAGGCGGGCAAACTCGCCGACCGTCTCGAGCGGGAAACCCTGCGGAATGTTTCTCTGCAGGTGGAACCGGCGGAGGACGGAGACGGGTTCACCGTTAAGGGCCGGGGGGAGTTTCAGCTGGCTATTCTGATCGAGACAATGCGCCGCGAGGGCTACGAACTCTGTGTAGGCCGGCCTGAGGTGATCTACCGAGAGGAAAACGGGAAGCGTACCGAGCCTATCGAGCTTCTCTCGGTTGACTGTGAGGAGCACTTTGCCGGAGTTGTTACCGAAAAGCTCTCGGGCCGAAAGGGACGAATGGTAAGTTATGTGAATCACGAAAGCGGCCGAGTCCGGCTCGAGTTCAATCTGCCTTCCCGAGCCCTGATTGGATACCGTGATGAATTCCTCACCGACACGAGAGGAACGGGGATCATGAACTCTTATCTGTTGGGGTACGAGGAGTACCGGGGCGAGTTTTCCCAGCGTTTTACCGGGTCTCTCGTATCGGACCGGCGTGGAGAAGCGGTGGCGTATGCCCTGTTCAATCTGGAACCGAGGGGTGTAATATTTGTCGTTCCCGGGGAGCGGGTCTACGAGGGGATGATTGTGGGCGAACACAACCGGGAGAACGATCTGGATGTGAATCCCTGCAAGGAAAAAAAGCTCTCCAACATGCGCGCTGCGGGGAAAGACGACAACATTATCCTCTCTCCGGTTTTGCCGATGACCCTCGAGCGGGCGATTCAGTTTATCCGAGAGGATGAGATGGTTGAAATAACCCCCCGCTCCATCCGGCTGAGAAAGCGTATTCTGCAGGCAGCCGAACGCAAGGTCGCCGCAAAACGGAAGGGCTAACCCCCGCCGAGGGCGAGGCAGCTTTTATTTCCGATTCTTATTTCCGGTAGAGGCTGCAGCGGACACGGCGGGTTTGCCCCGTCGAGAAATCCTCATATTCCACAAAGGTCCGGCTGTACTTCCCGACAAAGCCGGTAGGCAATAGTTCCGTTCCAAGAACGGGGGAGGTGCCGAGGATTTCTTTCGTCATATCCCTGCCTGTGGGCACATGGACCAGGACATACTCGCTTTCGACTCTGCCTCCCTCGTTATAGGCGTCTTCCTTGATGAGGACGGCCCATCTGTTGTTCCGGCTCGACTCTACCAGGGTGAGGACGGAGCCGAAGGGTTCGTAGCTGCGTATTGTTTCTCCGCCGGATTTCTCCATCATCAGGGAACTCCCGTTGCCGGATACGAATACCCGTTCGGCCGCTCCATAGTCCGGCCAGAGCTCAGTAATACAGGTGTCGTCCCAGTTGGTGCCCTGGTATACATCGGTAATCTCCATCCGGATCAGAAGGCGGTAACTGCGTGCGAGTCCCTCGCTCCCGTCGACGTTCATCTCTTCGGCTTGGGGAAAATCCCAGGTTCGGACAGCCTCGGATTCCCGGAACTCCCTCATGCCTTTCTCGATCTCCGCCCGGTTGAAGGGAAGAGAGATCCGCTGGGCCTCCATCGAATCGGAAAGACGAACAGTTCGTGCATCCGATATGGGAAGGGCGTCGAAAAAGGTGGTCCATTCGGTTGCAAATCCGCTGATGTTTAGCCCCGCGTAGAAACGCAGGGAAAGCTCTTTTACCCGGTTGTTCTTGGAGAATAGATTGCGGTTTTCGCCGTAGCCGTTATGAAACCCCAGAGCCTCGGGAGCTCTGTAGAGGGCGAGGGTAAACCACTCGCCGATGCCGGCGCCTTCGGCTCCCTCCGCCCATGAGGTGGAAAGGTCTCCGTCGAGGGCTTTCCCCGGCCCGTAGCGGGAAGGGGTGAAGGTCTGTTCCGCCTCGAGTGCCGAGGAGGCGCTCCAGTCATAGAAAGCAGAGGAACCTGTCAACTCGAATCGGAGCCATTCTCCCGCTATCTGTTCCTGGGCGGAGATCCCGCCCGGAAGAAGAACCAGTCCGGCAAGCAAGAAGAACAGAATACCCGGACAAAAAGCCCCGAACTTACTGGAATCGGTCGTGCGGCGTTTCTTTGTATTCATAAGGTTAGTATAGCACGGCCTGCTGTGTGCTTCACTTCTGAAAACGGGGAAACACTGCCGATAAAAGCAGAACAACAGACAAGCCCAGAAGAGAGAGACCGGCCCAGCCTGCCGTTGAAGGAAAAATCGATGTGACCATCAGATAGGGCTGGGCGGCGCTCCACCCCAGAGCGGCGATTACCGCTAAGGCGAAGGCGGCGAGAAAGGCCCGTTTAACCGGCGAGGTCCTCGAGAAGGGGCCCCATTTCCGCTCTCCTGCAAGAAGACCGCTTACCAGCCGGTAACCCTGCCACAGGCCGAGGATAACAAACAGGAAGATGCATATCTTCAAGATGGCTGTGGCCATGGTGATTTTGCCCATCTTGACCGATTCCAGTCCGCTCCAGAGGGCCCAGTCGTCCAGGACCTCTGCCAGAAAGGGCCAGCTGCGCTGGCTGTTGGTCAGAATGACGATACCGTCCCCGGTTTCCGGAACCGCATGGAAGTGCGTCATCCAGCCGTGACCCTGTCCGCCGTGCCAAACCGCTTTCCGGCCGCTCGGCAGGGTTTCGATAAAGTGTCCGAAACCGTAGGAGTCGGCAACTTGGCCGAAGAGGCCGGGGATCTCGATTGCCGGACGGTGAATCCTGCGGATCATCGATGGGGAGAGTACCTCGGAGTTTTCCGCTTCGGCGTTCATTTCCGCAGATACGAATCTAGCGATGTCTCCCGCTGTGGCGAACAGACCGCCGGCAGCCGAGGCGGGATAGATGTACGGGGGCACCGGTGTTCCGTCGAGTTCGTAGCCGGTGGGCAGCCTTGCAGAAAGGGTGTTGTCCCAGTCGAAGCGAGAGTTCTGCATACCCAAAGGGGACAGCACCTGGTTTTTCATGTATGTGGAGAAATCCTGCCCGGACACCTTTTCGATCACGAGTTCCAGAAGATTGAACCCCACATTTGAATAGAGGAATGTCGAGCCCGGTTTGTTTATAAACCGGACCTCCTCGGAGAGGTGTTCTTTCAAGGACGGGATGCTCTCGAGAGGATCGTACTCCGCCTTTTCTCCGATGGTGCCGAGGGGCATGCCGGCGCTGTTGCTCAGCAGGCGTTCCACGGTAACCTCCCGGGCTGGGTATTTGGATACCGGCAGTTTCCAGCCGCCGAGGTGTTCCTGTACCGGATCGTCGAGGGAGAGCAGCCGGTCTTCGACCAGGTTCATCACTCCCCATGCGGTGACGGACTTCGAGATCGATTCTACCCGGCAGATGGATTCGGGGGTCATCTGCTGCCCGCTTTCGAGGTCGGCATAGCCATAGGCCCCGCTCCACACCGGTTCACCGTTCCGGACGAGGGCCATGCTCACCCCCGGGACCTGGTAGCGTTCGAGGAGCCGCGGAATGCGGGTGTCCAGGTATGAGGTGAAGTCCTCGATCGAGGTGCCGGGTCGGAGCGCATCCGTGCTGCAGCCGGTTCCGGCAAAAAGCAAAACGACAAGGGAAGCAGGCAGAAGGGCACGGCCTGCGAGTTTCCAGAGGGAGCTCCGGTTTATTTGCATAGACAATACCAGAAGTCGGTCATCTCTGCGGATTATATACAGTTTTTGGGGGGGAGCGGAAGACCGGCTCCGCTCGGCGGAGCGGAGCCGGTTCCGGTGGAAATCAGATGTCGTAGTAGAGGGCGAACTCCCAGGGATGGGGGCGAAGGTCGAGGGCCAAAACTTCGTGCTGCAGTTTGTAGTCGATCCAGGTCTCGATCACGTCGCGGGTAAAGACATCGCCCTTGAGCAGGAACTCGTGGTCTGCTTCCAGGGCTTCAAGGGCCTCTCGCAGGGAGCCGGGGGTTGTGGGGACCTTAGCGAGTTCTTCGGGGGGAAGGTCGTAGATGTCCTTGTCCAAAGGATCGCCGGGGTCGATCTTGTTCTGGATCCCGTCGAGGGCGGCCATGAGCATGGCGGAGAAGGCCAGGTAAGGGTTGCTCGATGGGTCGGGGCAGCGGAATTCGAAGCGTTTGGATTTCTCGGTAGTGGAGTACATGGGGATCCGGACGGCGGCGCTGCGGTTTCTGCTGGAGTAGGCGAGGTTGACCGGGGCTTCGTAGCCGGGGACCAGGCGCTTGTAGCTGTTGGTGGTCGGGTTGGTGAAGGCGAGGATAGCAGGCGCGTGCTTTAGAAGGCCTCCGATGGCGTAGAGGGCGTTTTCGGACATGCCGGCGTAGCCGTTGCCGGCGAAGAGGTTCTTGCCTTCTTTCCAGATGGACAGGTGGATGTGCATGCCGCTGCCGTTATCGTTGAACAGGGGTTTGGGCATGAAGGTTACTGTCTTGTTGTGTTTGCGGGCGGTGTTTTTGACGATGTACTTGTACTTGAGCAGGTTGTCGGACATGGTCACCAGGGGGCCGAAGCGCATGTCGATCTCGGCCTGCCCGCCGGAGGCGACCTCGTGATGCTGGGCCTCGATGGGGATGCCGATGGCTTCAAGCTGCAGCATCATCTCGCTGCGAAGGTCCTGCTGGCTGTCGGTAGGCGGTACGGGAAAGTAGCCTTCCTTGTACCGGGGCTTGTAGCCGAGGTTGGGTTCCTCCGCCCGGCCTGTGTTCCAGCGGCCCTCGACGGAGTCGAGGAAGTAGTAGCCGGAGTTGCTGTTCTGGTCGAAACGGACATCGTCAAAGATAAAGAATTCTGCTTCGGGGCCGAAAAAGGCGGTGTCGCCGACGCCGGTATTTATCAGGTGCATCTCGGCCTTTCTTGCGATGTTCCGGGGATCCTTAGTGTATTCTGATCCGCTGATGGGATCGGCGATATTGCAGATAAGGATCAGGGTTTTGTGTTGAAAGTAGGGATCGATAAATGCGGATTCGGGTACAGGCTTTACCAGCATATCCGATTCGTTGATGGCCTGCCATCCACGGATACTGGAGCCGTCGAAGCCGAGTCCGTCTTCAAAGCTTGACTCGTCGACTTCGCCTGCGGGTACGGAAAAGTGCTGCCACAAACCGGGAAAGTCCATGAAGCGGAAGTCGACGACTTCCACGTTTTCCCGTTCGATGAATTCGACTACGTCCTTGGGGGTTTTCAGGGTGTTCATCTGGTTCTTCCTCCTGGGGATATACTCGACCCTATCATAACCGGCAAAATGCTGGAAGAGCCGAGGCTCCTGCAAGCTCCCCACGCTTCTGCCGTGCTGGGTCGTTTGTTTCTTGTATCATTTATCTGCAAGTGTTATGCCAGGTATTGCTATTGACCTGGTTTTAGCGGAAAAAATGGTTCATGGAGAGTATAGAGGGCAAATGAAGAAAAAGCATGCTACGAGAATGTTGTATGGCGTCTTGGTATATACAAAAATGTAGGATTGTTCCTCTGGAAATGAAGGCGGGAAAGAGATCCGTGACTCCGGTAATTTTTGATTGACCGAAGTCTGTCGAAGGCCTATGGTCTGATATATGTCTGAAATACAAAAGTACGATGAAACTGAACTATCGGATGATCTTGTTAACCGGTTCATCCGTTATGCCCGTATCTATACCACCTCAGAACGAAATAGCGATGCGGTGCCTTCGACGCCGGGTCAGCTCGAGTTGCTGGACCTTCTCCAGAGGGAATTGGAGGGGCTGGGGGTTTCCGATGTGTTCCGGGATCCGAAAGGGTTTTTGATTGCCCGGGTTCCGGAAAGATGTTCCGGAGAGGAAGACGGCTCTGCAGGCGCTGCGGCGAGCGGGCGGAGCGCGGCCGGCGGGGGACAGGATGAGGCCGGCGGGGCGGCAGACAGTGAGGCCGGCGGGGGACAGAATGAGGCCGGCGGGGGACAGAATGAGGCCGGCGACCGGCAGGCGAAACCTGCCCTGGCCCTCCTGGCGCACGTGGATACGGCTATGGATGCTCCGGGGTTGAATGTCAAACCCCGGGTCCACCGGGATTACGACGGCGGCAGGATCGAGCTGGCCGAGGGTTTGGCCCTGGATCCTGCGACCGATCCCGATCTGGCTGCTTACCACGGCCGGACCCTGATCAGCTCGGACGGAACGACGCTGCTTGGAGCCGATGACAAGGCCGGGGTGGCCGAGATCATGTCGGTTCTGACGTATCTTCGCGGCCATCCGGAGCTTTCTCATCCGGCGTTCGAGGTAGTCTTTACAACGGATGAGGAAACGGGAGAGGGCATCAACCGGTTTCCGCGGGAACGGCTCGAAGCCCCTTTTGCGCTCACCCTCGATGGGGGGGCAGCCGGTATGATCGACTTCGAATGCTTCACCGCTTATTCGGCGACGGTGGAATTCACCGGCTGCAGCGCTCATCCGGGCGATGCCCGGGGGGTGATGGTAAACGCGGTGCGTATGGCGGGTGCTTACCTGTCGATGCTCCCGGCGAACGAGAGTCCGGAGGCAACCGACGGACGGTACGGTTTTTACCATCCTATGGAGGTGAGCGGGGATCTCGAGCGGGCGAGGGTCGATCTCATCGTGCGGGATTTCGAGGAGGAAAAGGTCAGGCAGAGGCTCGAGTCCCTCGAGCGTTTCGCAGAGGCGGTGGAGGCGGCCTTTCCCGGTGGACAGGTGGCTGTAACCGTTCATCAGCAGTACAGGAATATGCGCGAGACTGTGGAGGCCGTTCCGGGATTGCTCGAGCGGCTTCAGAATGCGGTTCGGGCCGCGGGTCTCGAGCCCCGGCTTGCCTCGGTTCGGGGCGGGACCGACGGAGCGCGCTTGACTGCGATGGGCCTTCCCTGTCCGAATCTCTTTTCGGGTGCAAGGAACATGCACAGCCGGCGCGAGTGGGTTCCGGTTCCGGATATGGTCAAGGCTTCGGTTACGGTCCTCGAGCTTTTGCGGGCAAGCAGGGACTGAGCTTATTCGGGGCCGAGGTAAATGCGCGGGACCCGCTTACTCACCGAACAGGTGATCTCGTAGGGGATAGTCCCGACGCTTTCGGACAGATCCTCCGCATCGGGTCCGCCGGGACCGAAGAGAACGACCGGATCATCGATTGAAACACTGCTTTGAGGACCGAGGTCTATCATGGTTTGATCCATGCATATCCGCCCTGCCACGGGGTATCGACGTTCTCCGATCCGTACTTCCGCCTTATTGGATAAAAGCCTGAAGTATCCGTCGCCGTAACCGACCGGCAGGGTGGCAATTGTTGTCCGCTCCGAGGTCCGGTAGGTCAGACCGTAAGAGATGGGGGTGCCGGCGGGGACTTCCTTGAGAAAGAGTACCCGGGTTTCGAGTTCCATTACCGGCAGGAGGGTATATTCCCGGGGAAAATCACCGGAGGGATAATACCCGTATGCCATAATGCCCGGCCGGACCATATCGAACAAGGCATCGTGATACCGCAGAATAGCGGCGGAGTTTCCGGCGTGAATGAGGCCGGGGTCTGCGCCTGCTCCCCGGATGGATTCTACTACCCTGCTGAAGCGATCGATCTGTTGTTCGGTAAAATCCGTGTCTTCCATATCCGCCGCCGGAAAGTGGGTGGCTGTGCCGGCGAGCAGGAGGGCGGGTTCGTTCCGGACGGCAACGGCGAGGTCTGCCGCACGTTCGGGCGGGCAGCCGATCCGCCCCATTCCTGTATCGACTTTGAGATGAACAGGAAGCACTGTTCCGTTCCGGTTTGCAGCTTCGGCGAATAGCCGGATCCAGTGTTCATCGGTCACCATGGGTTCGGTGGAGGCGGCAACGGCTTCGTCTGCCTCTTCTTCCCGGATGGGGCTCAAAAGAAGTATGGGAGCGGTAATGCCGGCATCCCGCAGCTCCCGGGCTTCTTCGATGGTAGCAACGGCCAGACGGGATACGCCTGCCTCGAGGGCGGTCCGTGCCACCGCTACCGCCCCGTGACCGTAAGCGTCCGCCTTCACGGCCAGACAGATGCTGCGTTCGGGGCCGGAGAGTTCGGTGACGATTCCGAGATTGTGAACGAGATTCTCGAGGTGGATAAGAGCCCGGGTAGCCCGCATGAGAGCATCATATACAGTTCTTCCCACTCCTGCAAACCCGCTTCGAAGGGGGTGGAAAGGGATTGAATTGCTGTTTTTCCCGACAATATGTGGTATACTCGAATCGTAGTGGTATGAAAAAACATCTCGTTCATACAGCATTTTTCCTCATAGGTTTCGCCGCGCTCGGCGGGCTCCTGCTGTCATCCTGCGGGCAGGAAGCGGGCCTTTTCCCCGAGAGCGGGGATGCCCGGGCGGTAGATGTGCGTACGATCGATGAGGGAAGTTACCTTTCGGGCGGCGAAACAATCGATATTTCTCTCGAAACCTTGGACGAGCAGGAATTTCCCGACCGAATGGAGGTTCGGCTGGTAGATCTCTATGGCACCGAATATGCCGAACCCGAGGTGTATGGCGAGACGGAGATCAACCGGAACACCGCCGTACAGTACACCCTGCCCCAGCTCGAAAGCGGTCGGTACCGTCTCGAGGTAACGGTCTTGTCCGGAGAAAAGCTCCTCGCGGAGAAGGAAGTTGATTTTTTCTATGAAGAGGGGCCTTTTTCGATTCATTCCATCGATTCTTATCCTCCGGTAATCCCGCCTGGAGCAACGGCTATCCTGCGGGCGGAGGTCTCTTCTCCGGATGACGCGAACCCATACCTCCGATGGAGCGCGGGAGGCGAGGTTGTGGGCGAAGGCTTGCTTGCCGACGGGCTTGATGCTCTGCAATGGCAGGCGCCGAAAGAAAAGGGTGCTTACTCGATCCGGCTCGATGTCTATCCCGAACCGCCGGCTGCCGGCGGATATTCCTTTTCTTCCGGTCTCTATACTACCGTGGATGTCTTTGTTTCGGACCCGAAAAAACCCGCCCGGTACGATCTGGTACCCGAGCAATCCTACTCCTACCTGTATCACTTCCGGGGAAACTACCGCAATTCCGGAACAAAAGGCGAAGAGGGGGATCTTTCGGTTATCGGATCTCCGAGTCTTTCTCTCGATAGTTCGGCTTTCGGTTTTCAGCTTACCGGCTCCGACGGTTTTACCCTGGAAGATGCTTCGCTGCCGGTAAACAAGGGAAAACTGCAGCCGTTTTCCCTCGAGTTCCGCTATCTGCTCGATCCAGGACAGAAAGCGCGAAGGCTGTTTTCTCTCGATGGTGCTGCAAGCGGGATGGGTCTGGAAATCCGTATCGATGATGCGGGAGCCTACCGGGCGGTCCTGTCCGTGGATAATGAGACAGCTGAATCGACCTGCAGTTATGGGCGGGTTCCCGAGTTGAGAGCTACTTCGCTGATACTCTCTGTAGTGCCGGAGGATCAGGGTTTTACCCTCCTCTGGTATGTGGACGACAGTTTTGTTTCATCCGACCGTATCGAGATATCCCCGCCGGCGTTTGGAAGCGGCGGGCAGGCTGGAAAAGCTTCTCTTGTTATCGGGGGCTCGGATGGTTTTTCGGGAATCCTCGACGAGTTCGGGGTTTTTACAACAGATCAGGAAGGCAGGGCATCTGTGCGTACCGGGATGTTCCGGGAGAAGAGCAGGGCCCGCTATGGTGACGGGTATATCTTTGCCGAGGGATTCGAGGGAAGCCATCTGCCTTCTTCGATTGGTGAACTCGAGGGAACGGCCGGCATGGAGGAAAGCGCCCTGATACTCGGTTCCGGCAATAGTGTGGAGCTCTCGGAGTTTTCTCTCGGAGAAGGGGTGGAAATCAGGTTTACCGGAGATGGGCCGCCCGAGGCGGGTATTGTTCTCGAGAACGGAGACAGCGGAGAACCCCTTGCGCGTTTTGGGATTGACGGGAACGTACTGGCAAACGGTGAAGGCGGCGGTTTTCTTATGAATCCCGAACCGTATTCCGTAATCATACGGCCGGAGGCGGAAACCCTCGTTATTCGCCGGGCAGATGCGAATGGAGCGACCGACGAAGAGATCAGAATTCCCGCACCGATTGTACCGGATATGCTGAGGATACGTGCTGAAAACCCGGGACCGGGGAACAGGGACCTGCGTCTCGAATCGGTTTTGATCATCAGCGAACAGACGAACAGGAACACTCCCCTTTTCAGTGATCAGGGAGGATCGATAGATAACCGGATAATCGCCTATGCAGCCGGTTCTCGTTCATCCCTTCCCTAGCCCCGACGGATTCAATAAAAAAGCTTGGGAAAAGAGGTGGTTTCACACCGACTTTCGTTGAAAAAAAGGGAAAGCTGCTTTAACTTTCATATCAGAGTTCAAGACCGACAGGTGAAAAAGGGAGGCCGGGGTATGCGGATGCAACGCCTAGTAGTTTTGGTTCTTCTTGTCTTCCTTCTGGCTGGTACTATGCTATCAGCCCAGAAGGTATCGGAAAAGAAAGAAATCGCAGTGTTCGACCTCAGTTATTATGACTGGAATATACCGTCCGGTGCACTCGGTGCAATCGACCAGCAAATTCAATCGGTGTTTATTAATATTGGGCGCTTCGAGGTGATCGGGCTGAACTACCGGCTCGGTGAAAGCGATGTCAACGAGTTTGTCCGGAAAATCAAACAGTACAAGGAACGGCAGGTCGAGATCCCCGAAGAGGTCCGTTTGGGGCAGGAAGTCTTTACCGAACAGGACTTCAATCGATTGGTCGGTTCATTTATCGTGGTTATTCCCTCGGTCTCTTTTTTCAATGTTGCCAAGCTCGAGGACGGTGAATACCAAGCCACGATCCAGACTTCTTTTCAGTTTGTCAATGTAGAGGAATCGAAGACCTTCGACCAGTTTTTTGTTGAAACTACCGGTACCGATGACAATGCCCGAAATGCGGTGAAAAACGCGGTAGACGGAATCCCCGGAATGCTTACCTACAAGATCAGGAGCATGCCTGAGTTCCAGATTAATACCGGTATTATCGAGGTCCGGGGCGGCGAGGTTTTCCTCGAACTCGGCAGGAATATGGGTATTATGAAGGGGGATGAGTACTCCGTGCTGGGCTCTCAGGTAATGAAATCCGGTCAGGTTTACGAAGGGGAGGCCGGGTTGATTTTGATCAAGGACGTCCAGAAGGAATTCTCGGTAGGCACTGTGCTCTACAGCGACAATCTACTCGAGGTCGGCGATCAGCTCCGCGAGGTGCCGCGCTTGGGTGTAGAGTTTGTTCCCTATCTGGATGTCATGCTTTCGGTAAACGACAAGGGCGGCGAAGAAGATTTTGTTCCGCTGTTCAGTCCGGGTTTTCGCATGACGGCAAGCCGCGGGTTTTATTCGTTCAAGCCTTCTATCGGAGTGGAGTTTCCCTTCCGCAACGGTATTTTGATTCTGAGTGTATTCGGTGTTCTCCCCTATACTGCCTATGTAGGCGGCGAGATCACCAATATCTACCTCGGCCGGCTGCAGATTACGCCCCAACTCTACGGAGGCATCAGCGGGGTCATTGCCGTGGACGATAATACCGAGATCGATGATGATTTTCTGATGACCCATCTCGGGGGTAGGGCAATGGTTTCAGTCAGTTATCTGATTGATCGTGATACCAAGATCTATATCGAAGGGGGCGGGGCCTTCTGGTACGGCACTCTCGAACCGCTTTTCGATTATGCCGGTGCGGATATTCCCTTCTTCAATACCTTTTACGGGCCGATAATCGGTGCCGGTGTGAATATCAAGCTCTAGGGGAGGTCGGATAATGCGTCTATTGATAAAAAAGCTGCCTGTGTTTCTTGCTGCTGCGGCCCTTATCGTACTGGTGACTACAGGGTGCACCTCTACCGGTGCCGCTTCCCGAGGAACGGTTCCCTCCGAACCTTCCGGCGGGAGCGGGGAAGAACCGGCCGGAGTCTATAAGGGCAGCGGCACCTCCGATTCTCTCTTGAAGGCTTTGAATGCCGCCAAGATGGATGCCGTACAAAAGGCGGTAGTCGATCTGATCGGTTCGTCTTCGGAGGATGCGAATCATGAGCAGCTCGATGAACTGATATATTCGAGCAGCAACCCAAATGCCTTCATTAAGAAAGAAACTATGGAAACCCTCAGAAAAGACAATCTGGGGACCATCGATGATCCCGAGTATGTGATGGAGATCATGGTAGAAGTGAATACGGGGGCTGTCCGCAGTGTGCTGGATGCCAACGGGATCACCGGTACCCCGGGAGAGGGAGGAGACGCTGCACAGGCGGCCCTTGGCGAGGGGGCAGGCACCGGAGCCGCCGCCGAGACTTCCTCTTCAGCCTCTGAGCCGACCCCGGAAGAGAAAAAGGTTATTGACCGGTACATCGATTCTATGACCTACCTGGTTTATTTTAATGAAGAGAGTGAAGAGGCCCCCTTTCTTTTGAAGTCCGCGGTGACCATTGCTAATGAGTACCTGGTTTCCAACGCCATGGAGGCGGTAGACCTCGGTCAGGTCGAACAGGTAAAGGAGGATCAGCGCTACGTTTATGAAGAAGAAACCGGGCAGGATGTAAGCCTTATCCAATGGGTCGCCCAAAAACTCAATGCCGATGTTTACATCGAGCTCGATGCGGCAACCCGGGGAGAGAGCGAAAACGGGAATCACTATGGAACAGCTAATGTAACCGTAAAGGCCTTCGAGGCATCAACCGGCCGGTTGATGGGTTCGCAGACCTACAACAGTCCCCGGGCTTTCAGCTCTTCATCGAAGGAAGATGCAGTCATCAATGCCCTGCAGTCCTCGATTTACAAGGCGATGCCTTATGTAATAGATCAGACCCGCGGCTACATGGAAAAGGCCCTGGCAAACGGCATCAAGTATGAGGTGGTGATTCAGAACACTACCGACTCCCGCGCCATGAGCCGGTTCCGCAGACGGCTGCAGGATGAAGTGAAAGAGGTAAAAACTCTCTATCAATCACCTGAAGAAACAAAGCTGCAGGTGTATATTGTCGGTACAATAACGGACTTGGAGGATACGATCTATGATGTGTCCGACCGGGTTCCGGGTTTTGAAAACATGTATCAGGTAATGCTTCGGGGTAAGAGCATCACCTTTGATACCGGCCTATAGGCTGAAAATAATATCAGGAGGATATTGTGAAGAAGTTTATTCTAATCGCTGTATCGTTGGTTCTCGTAATGGCTTTATTCAGTTGTGCAGGATCTCCACAGTCGCAGACTGCGGAACCGGAACAGCCCGAACGAGAGACGATGGAAGAACCGCCGAACACCCAGCTTCGGGAAACGGTTGTTGTTGATCACAAGAATGCAACATTCGGCGGGGATGTGCCGTTCTGGGTAACCGAAGAACCTGGTGCTCTGGAAGAAGATCCCATGTTCGAGGACTACTATGTTTTTATGTTCGAAGAAACCGGACAGAGCCTGAACGGAGTCAAGACCTGGGCGAATAATTTCCAGGCTATGTCGGAGATTTCCCGTTTGATCGAAACTCGGGTACAGGAAAAGTTCGCCGGCGCGGAGGTCGGTGACAGAGACATGGTGGAAGGCTACTTTGAACGGGTAGTAAAGTCCCTCTCCGACGCCGAGGTTTCCGGTTACCGCAAACACGGTGATTACTGGGTGCTGGTGAATGTTCTCGATGAAGACGGGAATGTGATCGAGAGTGAATACCGGTACCGGGTTCTCTACAAGATGCCCCGCGAGCGCTTGGACCAACTCGTACAGGCTGCAATCGACGAGACCGAGCCTGAAACAGAAGAGGAAGTCACCGCTAAAGAGCGGGTGAAGGAGATCATGGAAGGCGGTCTGTAAACCCTTTATTTGGATGAAAGGAAATACCGGTTCGGCATTTAGCTGCCGGACCGGTTTCTTCCGAAAATAAGAATAACGGTCTTTGTACCGATATCAGAAACGTGGAGCAGTAAAAATGAAGCGATGGTTGATGTGTGTTACATCAGGAATAGCAGTAATTCTTGTTCTTGCCTCCTGTGCCGGGGTGCCGAGCCGCAGTTCCGGGCCGAAAACTGAAAGCCGGGAGGTGCCCGAATGGGTCAAGAGTACACCCGAAGATACCCAGGAGTATGTCTATTTCGTAGGATACGCCAGTGATCCCGACGGGAATCAAGCCCGGGCGGAAGAACAAGCAACCTATGCTATGATATCCGAGATAACCCGTTACATCGGGGTGCGAGTAACATCACAAACCACAGCGGAAGCAAAAGCCAGTCTCGATGACTTTCAGAGCTCCGTCACACAGGAGGTGCGCCAATCAAGCGACTCCCGGGTGACAGGGTTCAGGATCGCCGACAAATGGGTTTCCGAAAGCGACGGCGAGTTGACGGTGTATCTTCTCGGCCGTTACAACCGGGAAGACTTGATGAAAGAAAAGCGCCGGCTGGAAGAGATTTTCCAGGCAAAGATAGATGCCGTTGCCGTTCCCGAACAAGAGGGGCGGGAGCTGGAAGGCAAGGGCAGGTATTTCCAGGCAATCCGCCGCTATATTCAGGCAGCTGTTGCCGCTGCAAACAGTAAAGTGGATAACGCGGATATCCTGTTTCAGCGGAATATTGATAATGCCAAGCGGGTAATCGGCTCGATTTCTTTGATTAAATTAAACGACAATCTCCAGGTCTATTCGGGGCAGTCCTTCGATGAAGATTTCGGAGTGAAACTGGTGTATGGCTCCGACCTCGAAGCCCCCGGTATTCCCGGTGCGGACCTTCGGGTGAGTTACCGGATGCTCCGTTCGAACGGCAGAATGGGGGTGGCAAGCGAGGTCCGGCAGACCGACTCGGAGGGGTATCTTACCTTCACCCATCCGGTGCCGGAATTCGTCGGTACGGCACAGCTGACCATGGCCCTCGAGCTCGAGGGGTACCTGGAACCATTGTATCAAGTCGAAGGTCCCTTCCAGGCTCAGGTGGACTCTCTGGAGGACCTTGTTCTGGACAAGCGGGTAACCTTTCGTTACGAGGTCGTCTCCAACGCCAAGAATGTCTCTACGGCACTTTCCATCGTGGATATGGATAGTGCAGGCAATCCGACAGGAAAGCGGGAAACCGCCTCCAGTGTTATGGACAGTTTGGGCAGCGCCGGTTTCAAGATCCGTTTGGCCGGGGCTCCGGATGCGATGATACTCTCCGGCGGCAGGAGCGCCGTTGAGCGGGAGGTCATTACCAAGTTCGGCAATGAAGTTCGGCGCCTGGCCTACGGAACTGCTCGGATTGACGAGTTCGAGGAGCGGGACGGAAGCTTTTTTGTAAAGGTCCGGGGAGAGGTTACCGTTACCGAGCTCGAAACAGGAGAGGTGATCGCTTCGATAAACCGCACCAAGCGAAGCAGGGGAGCCAATGTCGGAAGCGCTATCTCGGCCGCTTTCCGCGGCCTCGGGCAGGAGATCGGCAAGGAACTGATTAACAGCCTTCCCTGAGCCGGCGGCGCCTTTCGGACTTGAACATTCATGATGGATAGAAGCTACGATACCTCAGATGATATTGCCGCTCTTGCGACCCCTCTGTCTGAATCGGCACTTGCGATAATCAGAACCTCCGGAGCGGGCTGCCTCGAGCGCCTGGACAGGCTCTTCCGGCCGTCGGGAGGGGAGGGAACACCTCTCTCGCAGACCGCCGGACACCGTCTTCGTGTGGGAGAGCTGATTGATCCGGATCAAGGCGGCGTACTCGATCAGGTGGTTGCGGCGGTGTACAGGAAACCCGCCGGTTACTGCGGAGAAGACGGGGTTGAGCTCTTCTGTCACGGCAATCCTCCGGCGCTGAAGGTTGTCCTCGAAGTCCTCGAAAAGGCGGGCTTCCGGGGTGCCGAACGGGGGGAGTTTACCTACCGGGCCTTTCTCAACGGGAAAATGGATCTGACCCGGGCGGAGGCGGTGAATGAGATTGTTACGGCAAAGACCTTTACCGCCCAGCAGCTGGCCCTGGACCGGCTCTGCGGAGCGGTCCAGCGGCGAATCCTCGAGGCCCGCCGTCAGCTGATTCTGGCATCGGCGGCCGTGGAACTCTGGCTCGATTACCCGGAGGATGAGTTCGAAGAAGACCGGGCGGCCGATCCACGGCATGCAATAGAGGCTGCAGCCGGGGTGCTTTCCGAGCTCTCGAATTCCTACCGGGTAGGGCGGATCTACCAGGAAGGGGTGAGTGTTGTTCTGGCAGGCCCGACCAATGCCGGCAAATCGGCGCTTTTCAATCATCTGGTCAAACAGGAACGATCCATTGTTTCCCCCCATCACGGTACGACCAGGGATTATATTGAAGCTACCGTAAACCTCGGGGGGATACCGGTTCGTCTGGTCGATACAGCCGGCATACGGGATACCGAACACCCGGTAGAGGCCGAGGGAATCCGTCGAAGCCGCCGGGAGCTCGAAGAGGCGGCCCTCGTTATCTATCTGATTGATGCAGCTGAGGGGCTCTCCGAGGCAGACCTTCGAGTGCTCGAAGCAGAGCACGAACGAATCATTCCGCTCTGGAACAAGGTGGACCTTGCCGCCGGCACGCCGCCGGAGGGTTTTCTTTCC
>JAIPGG010000053.1 GCA_021736255.1 Spirochaetales bacterium
AAACAACAATTAGTAGGAAGTGAACGATACACTACGAATCGACTCATCGAACTCGAAACAGCAATAAACAACGCCTCGGAAAAAATCGGCGAATTGGAAAAACAACTTTTTACCCACGTCTGTAAAAAAGTCCGCTCCTACGCGGAAATCATCCAAAAAATCGCTGATGCTGTGTCCTATCTCGATGTCATACAGTCGTTCGCATGGGCCTCTACCGTTCACGGCTACACCCAACCCGAGATTACCGACAGCGGACGCATGAAAGTGGAAAAGGGGAGGCACCCGGTTGTTGAAGCCCATCTTGCCGGCGGATCCTTCGTCCCGAACTCTCTTGATCTCGGTGGCTCGGAAGAAAAAAACGAGCGGATAGCCCTGATTACCGGCCCGAACATGGCCGGTAAATCTACTTTTCTGCGACAGACGGCGCTGATCACGCTGATGGCACAGGCCGGTTCATTTATCCCTGCAGAATCGGGACGTCTGCCTGTTACCAGTAAAATATTCTGCCGGGTAGGAGCTTCCGACAACCTCGCACGGGGAGAGTCGACCTTCCTCGTTGAAATGAACGAAACATCATTCATCCTCAGAAACGCCGATTCGAGAAGCCTCATCATCATGGATGAAGTGGGCCGTGGAACCAGTACCAACGATGGATTGGCTATTGCCTGGGCGGTTGTTGAATATCTCATACAAAAGAGCTCAGCCCGTACCCTCTTTGCTACCCATTACCATGAATTAACAGCCATCGAAAATCCTGCAATACAGCTTCTCTTTCTCGATGCAATAGAAGAAGATGACAATATCATATTTCTTAAAACGGTAAAACGCGGAGCAGTAAAGAATTCCTATGGGATCCAGGTTGCTCGCCTGGCAGGGGTGCCTGGAGAGGTTATCCATCGGGCAAGAGATGTTCTTGCTTCTCTCGAGCAGCGTGAGCATTTGCTGGTCAGCGACCCTGCCTCTCGAGATGGAAAGCAGAAGCCGGCAACCAGCGGAAGCACCGGCCAGAGCGACCTTTTCAGTTCCGAAGAAATGCTTATCAATGAAATATCAGCATTCCCGGTTAATGAATCGACTCCCCTTGAAGCACTCAATGCTATTCAGCGCTGGAAAAAGCTGCTTTCTTGAAGCAGAAACCGGATTCTGCCGGTACATCATAATGTTATGCTCAAGAAAATGCCCTATGTTCTTTCTTATGTTCTGCCGGGATATTGCCTCAGGTGTTCAAGCCCACTCCCGCCTCAACGGATTTTTCCCCTCTGCACGGACTGTCAGGAGCTTTTGAATAAATACCGCATAAGAGAAAAGGTATGCAGTCTGTGTGGAAAACCTGTCCCCTCGGAGAGCGGCCGCTGCCTGGTCTGCAGAGAACGCAGCTTTTCCTTTGAAAGGCACCGATCGGTTTTCCACTACCGGGGCGATTTTGCCTACCTCTATCGTCTGTACAAGTTTCATAAACACTATGAATTGGCCTTGTATTTTGCCGAGGTTCTCCAGGATACTCTGTACAAGTCATTCAGCGATATTCCCGGTTTTTCCGATCTGCCGCTGGTACCGACCCCGCCGAGGCCGGGGAAAAAACGGCGGGCCGGCTGGGATCAAACTGAACATTTAACTCGAAGGCTCAGCAGTTACACCGGCCGAAGGTATTTGCGAATTCTCAAAAGAACCGGGAAAACTCCGCAGAAAACGCTGGATTATGAAGGGAGAATGAATAATATACAGGGAGCTTTTGAACCGTCTGTACCGCCGGCGAAGGTCCCCGAGCGCTGCATTCTTCTTGATGATGTATTTACCACCGGATCAACCCTGTCCGAATGCGCTGAAACACTCAAAAAAAGCGGTGTACGCCGGATATATTGCCTCACCCTTGCCCGGGATTGACAGCTATCGACGCTTTTGGTATCTTACAAACAGACAGATGAAACTGCACCGGAGGGAAAGTCGGACGCTGTTCGACTCTTTTTTTTACCCGATCAACGAAGAGTGAGGCATTCAATCCATGCTCAGCAACAAACCGCATGAAGACCTCTATCATCAAATCAGACCGGTTGTCGAACGGCTCGGTTTTCGGACCGTTCATATAAGCAGCCGCCACTCCTCCGACGGGATCCAAGTCTACATTGTCATACAAAAACCCGGAGGTGTGACTATCGACGACTGCACTGAGGTCAGCCGGACCCTCCTGCCCAGATTAGAGGTTGAGCTTGATCGCGAAGACATTGCCCTGGAGGTTTCCTCTCCCGGCATCAATCGCACAATCAAGCATGTGGATGAGTTTTTCGCTTTGACCGGAGCCGGTTTGAAGGTGCTGCCTGTCGATGCAGATGAGTGGATACACGGCACTCTGGAAGATTCGGATGATGCTGGTATTGAAATACTGACAGAAACCGATCGAATACGGATAGAATACGCGCGAATACGCAAGGCGCAACTCGAGGATTGAAGAGGAGGAAGGGATAAGAATGGCTTCCGAACTTGCAGAGGCAATTCGCCTATTGGTTCAGGACCGAGGGGTTTCCGAGGAACTGATCAAAACTACGATTGAACAATTTCTCTTAGCGGCATACAAAAAGCGCTTCGGGACCGAAGAAAACGCAGTAGTGCGGTTCAGCGACGAAGGAGATGATGTAACCATCTTCGCGAAGAAACAGATCGTCGAAGAAGTGGAAGATCCGGTTTTTGAAATTTCACTGGAGAATGCAAAAGACTTCTATGAGGATTCTGAAATCGGGGACGAGTTGCTTATCGAGATAAACCCTCACGAGTTCGACAGGGGAGCGGTGCAAAGCGCCAAACAGAAGGCAAAACAGACCCTTCGTGAGATACAAAAGGATACCCTGTATTCAGAGTTCAAGGACAAAATCGGCGAAATGATCATTGGTTATTATCAACGGGAGAGAAACGGAAATATCTTCGTAGATCTCGGAAAAACCGAGGGAATCCTCCCAAAAAGATATCAATCTCCAAGAGAGATCTATCGCCAGAACGACCGGATAAAAGCACTTATCTACGATGTCGAAAAAAACCCGAACGGCCTGCAGATCGTTCTTTCCAGAACGCACTCGGAGTTTGTCAAACGTGTCTTTGAGCTCGAAGTCCCCGAGATTTACGACAAGACCGTAGAGATATACAAGATTGTTCGCGAAGCAGGATATCGAACAAAAATTGCCGTGTATTCGAACCGCGAGGATGTTGATCCCGTCGGGGCCTGTGTTGGTCTGAAGGGTGTAAGAATCCAAGCCATAGTCCGGGAACTCGAAGGTGAGAAAATAGATATACTAAAGTATGATACGGACCCCAGGGTATTCATCAAAAATGCACTTTCTCCTGCGGAAGTTCTCAATGTGATTATACTCGACGAAGGCAAACGTCAGGCCCTCGCAGTAGTGCCGGAAAACCAGCTTTCATTAGCAATAGGAAAACAGGGATTGAATGTTCGGCTCGCAAACAGGCTTGCGGACTGGAATATTGACATGAAGACAGAAGAACAATTCGCCGAGATGGACATTGCCGGCGAATCCAAGCGCGCTGTTTCCGCTCTTTTCGGTGACACAGAAGACCAGGAAGAAGAAATTACGGATATCGGAGAACTACCGGGAATAACCGAGGATCAGGTTGATAAACTCAAGAGCCACGGTATTGAACTTATTGAACAACTTGTTTCTTTGAGCGACGAGGAACTCGAATCCATAGCCGGACTCAGTGACGACGATATCGCAAATATCAAGAAGATTGTAGAAGAAAGTGTGGAAATCATCGAAGATGAACAAATCGATGAGACCGAAGACGAAGGCACTACCGAAGCTGCAACTGCCGGGGGCATTGACGAGAAAGAAAGCGAAGAGAGCCCGCAACAGGTGGTTGATGAAGAGCGGCAGGACGCCTATGATAGTGTTGAAGAATCTGAAGAAGAAGAGAGCTATGAGTGTCCGGAATGCGGACATCCGGTTACCGTGGATATGACGGTCTGCCCGAACTGTGGAGTCGGCCTCAGTTTCGAGATCGAAGAAGCGGAAGAAGAGAGTGAAGAAGAATAACAAGGTGGTGTATGAGCCAGGAACAAGAGAACGATAACAAGACAAAGCCAAAAGCAAAACTCATTAAACATCGGAAAACCCCGGCCGAAACCGGCTCCGACAATACTTCAGCAGAAGATGCAGGAGCTGAAGGATCAAAGGCTGAATCGGCTCCGAAGAAAAAGGTGGTTGTCGTAAAGAAAAAGGTTGTCGTAAAAAAGAAGCCTTCCCAGAAGAAAGCAGAAGCAACGGAAACCACAGAAACCGGCAAAGAAACATCACCAACCGGGGCTCAACAGAAATCTGCCGAAACAACTACCGGAACATCCCAGAAGCAAGAAAAAACAGAGAGTACCCAGCCAGGGCGGAAACCCTCCGGTGATACGGATAAACAACAAACAGCAGAGGCAACCGGAACAGGACCAGCAAGGGAACAGCAGAAAACCTCCGGTGGAAAAGCAGAAGGCCAAAGGAAAGAGGCCCAGACGGAAAAACGCGGCGCTTCCGAACAAAACCGGCAAAGTTCCGGCCCATCAAGACAGCAGCCGCCAAGACAGCAGCGCTCTCCGGATAGACCGGCACCTTCTAGAGGAGGACCATCAGACAGGGGGGGACCATCCCGTCAGGGCGGGAAACCCCGTCCCGGTGGAGGACCTGCAAAGTCAACCGGCGGAGCACCCAAACCGCCCCCCAAGGATGAGTCCAAGAAACCGGCCGGTAAGAAATTTTTCAAGACCAAGAAAAAGGGTTCCTATCAGAAAAACAAATTCGAGGAACATGCCGAAAAACTGGATTACAAGAAAAAGAAAGCCACTCATCGAGCCAATCCGGTCCCGAAAGAGATCGAGATCATGGATGTTATTACTGTATCAGAGCTCGCCCGAAAAATGAATCTCAAGGCTTCCGACCTTATAAGCAAGCTTATGAGTATGGGCATGATGGTGACTATCAACCAGCAGATTGATTCGGACACGGCTACACTGCTTGCCGAAGAGTACGGCTGCAAAGTCAAGATAGTTTCGCTCTACGATGAAACGATCATTGCTACAGAAGACGACAAAGATGAAGATATGAAGCCCCGTCCGCCTATCGTAACGGTCATGGGACATGTTGATCACGGAAAAACAAAACTGCTCGACGCGATACGGACAACCAATGTGGTTGACCGAGAGTTCGGTGGAATAACCCAGCACATTGGCGCCTACCGAGTTGATCTAGAGCAGGGAGAAATCGTATTCCTCGACACCCCCGGCCATGAAGCGTTTACCCTTATGCGAGCCCGAGGAGCACAGATAACCGACATTGTTATTCTTGTTGTAGCCGCCAATGACGGAGTTATGCCGCAGACTGTGGAAGCAGTAAACCATTCGAAAGAAGCCGGTGTTCCGATTATTGTCGCTATAAACAAGGTAGATTTGCCGGAAGCTAATTCGGACAGGGTAAAGCAACAACTTTCCGAATATAACCTTATTCCTGATGAATGGGGTGGAAATACCCTCTTTGTAGAGGTATCCGCTCTTAAGCACGAGGGAATTGCCAACTTGATGGAAGCGATTCTCCTTCAGTCAGAATTTCTCGAACTTAAGTCCAATTACAACACCCGGGCAGAAGGGAAAATCGTCGAATCGAAGGTAGACCATGGACGAGGAATTGTTGCAACGGTTCTTATCGAGCGCGGCACCTTGAAAACAGGGGACTCCTTTGTCGCCGGTATTCACTCAGGAAGAGTACGTGCAATGTTCAACGACCGGGGAGACAGGGTGGATACAGCAACACCGGCAACACCTGTGGAAATCCTCGGTTTCAACGGTATACCTGACTCCGGTGATCCATTCCAGGTTACCGAAAATGAAAAGGTTGCACGGCAAATTGAATCCAAACGCCAAGAGCTTCGAAAGATAGAAGAAGCAAAGAACGTTCGGAAGATTACCCTGGACAATCTCTATGATTCTATTCAGGAAGGGGAAATCCAGGAATTGAAGGTTGTAATCAAGGGAGACGTCCACGGTTCAGTCGAAGCGTTACAGACTGCACTGGAAAAACTCTCCAACAGCGCAATCCGTCTCAACGTAATACACGCAGCCGCAGGCGCAATCAACGAAAACGACATTATGTTTGCTTCAGCTTCGAATGCAATTATTATCGGCTTTCACGTTCGCCCCACACCAAACGCTCATAAGCTCGCGGATCAGGAGAAGGTGGAAATAAGAAAATATTCGATTATTTACGATGCGGTAGCCGACATAAAGAATGCTATGGAGGGAATGCTTACACCGGATCTCAAGGAAGAAGTGATCGGCCGAGCAGAGGTGAGAGATACCTTCAAGGTACCGAAAATCGGAAATATTGCCGGTTGTCTTGTTACCGAAGGAAAGGTAAAAAGAAATGCCAAAGCCCACCTTATCCGGGACGGTATCGAGATCCATACAGGTACAATTTCTTCACTCAAACGCTTCAAAGAGGACGCAAGAGAGGTCGAGAACGGCTACGAATGTGGAATCGGACTGGAGAATTACAACGATATCAAGGTAGGGGATGAGTTCGAGGTTTTCGAAATTAAAGAAATCGCTAAGAAACTCGACTCAATAACCTGATTTAGAAGGACCATATTGCATGTATCGAATAGCCAGGGTCGAACACCTAATTCAGCGCAGGATAGGGGAACTTATAGTACTCAAACGTTTAAAAGATCCCAGAATTGATACACTTCTGACGGTCAGCAGGGTAAAGGTCTCCAAGGATTTTACCTCTGCCAAGGTATATATATCCGGTCCGCAGCAGCAATCCGAACGCCTTAAAGGGGTTAAAGCTCTGAACCATGCCGCCGGTTTCATCCAGCACATCATCGGAAAGGAACTACAAACTCGAAACACACCCCGGCTCAAGTTTCTTCATGATGAGTCTATCGAAACCGGCTATAACATCACCAAAACCTTGGAGAACCTACAGGATTGACCGATAGCGGACTTTATCTCATAGATAAACCTGCCGGCGTTTCCTCTTTCAAAGCGATAGGGGCTGCCAAAAAACGTATCTCCGATAAGAAAATCAAAGCCGGTCATGCCGGAACACTCGACCCGTTTGCAACCGGGCTTCTTCTTATGCTTACCGGCAGCATGACCAGAATGATGGAATACTTCGGAAACCTATCCAAACGATACGAAGCCACGGTATTTTTCGGGATCGAAACCGATACCCTCGATCCCGAGGGTTCACCGATTTACGAGGCTCCCGTCCCGCAGGCGGATCAAATCAAATCGGTCCTGGCTGATTTTACCGGGTCGATTCAGCAGGTGCCTCCAGCCTATTCTGCCGTCAAAGTAAACGGCAAGCGTGCCTACAGTCACGCCCGGGCCGGAGAAGCTGTCGAACTAAAAGCGAGAACAGTGGAAATATACGGCCTGAAAATTCTTTCCGTCTCCTTGCCGGAGGTTACGCTGGAGATTCACTGTTCGAAAGGGACCTATATACGTTCTCTTGCCCGCGATATCGGCCGTGCTCTCTCGAGCGCAGCATATCTTACCAGTTTGCGGCGTACGGATATCGGTCCTTTTTCCGTATTACAGGCACGCTCTCCTGAGGCTCTCGAAGGCGGTAAACACCGAATCAATCCGGAAGATGCCGTAAATACTCTCGAGGGTCTTCCCAGCCTGACACTCAACGGACAAGGTCTTTCGTTGTTCTTGAACGGCAGAGAGATCTCCCCTGAAATGTTTATCCGATTACCGAAAGAAGAAGGCAGTTTTGCTGTTTTCGAAGAAAACGGTACATGGCGGGGTATCATTACGAACAACGGCGAGGGTTATGCTTATCGGCTGGTACGGAGGGATTGAAGGTGCCGGAATTATCGTCTGAAAAGTTCCGGGTAGTCAGCTGGGAGCATATCACGGAATTCGCGAATACTCTTTTACAGCCGGTATCCCTGACTATCGGTGTGTTCGACGCTCTGCACAGAGGACATCAAGCACTTATCGAAAAAATTACGGATTTTCCTGATGCCGTACCTACGGTGGTGACGTTTAGAAACAATCCGGCCGCTGTACTCAATCCAAACAGCTACCCGGGAGATGTTTTAACGCTTCATGAAAAACTTGACGGCTTTCGCCGCTTTGGAGTAGAACAGGTTATACTCATTGACTTTTCACCCGATTTTGGTAAACTAACGGGAAATACGTTTCTGCGTACCCTGACCGAAAGGTTTACGGTTCGGTATTTGGCGATCGGAAGCAACTTCCATTGCGGACACAAAATGGATACTGATGCCGATCAGACCCAGCAGTTTATGGAGGAACGAGGAATTCCGGTTACCGTGATAGATTCTGTTCAACGAGACGGGGATCGGATTAGCAGTACGAGGATTCGTACAGCCATTAGGAAGGGTGATCTAAAAACTGCCACGGAATTTTTGCGTCATGATTACCGTATAGAGCTTGAACCATCGGTATATCGTGTAAAACAGGGAAAAGCCTTGGCTGAAAAAAGCAAGATACGGCAGGTTCTTCCACCGGAGGGAACGTATACCGTAACGGTAGAATACACAAACTGGAAGGACAGTACACAAAACGGAAAAAACGGAAAGACCGGCAATAAACGGGCTTTACCGTTGCAAATAGACAAAGATTTTATTCATTGGAATGAACGAAGCACCGAAGGGAATACCCTGTACTTGGTGTTTACTGGAACGAGTCTAGAAAAAGGAGCATGAGGAGTAATAAGCCATGCCGTTAACGAAGGAAGAAAAGCAGAAGATTGTAAGTGAATTCGGGGAAACCCCCAACGACACTGGAAAAAGTGAGGTTCAGATAGCTCTGCTCACAAAACGAATCAATGAGCTTACCGAGCATCTCAAGGTCCATAAAAAGGACCATCATTCCCGCCGCGGTTTGTTGAAACTCGTCGGGTTGCGGAGGAGATTGCTCAAATATTTGCAGAGAACAGATATCGAACGTTACAGAGCGTTGTTGAAACAATTGAATCTGCGAAAATAAAAAGGAACATATATGAGCACAATGGAAACGGTCAGTATGACCATAGGGGACAACGAACTCGTCCTCGAAACCGGAAAAATGGCAAAACAGGCCAATGGAGCGGTACTTGCACGACTTGGCGGAACTACGGTTCTATCTACCGCCTGTGCCGACCAGATAGTTGAAGGGCTTGATTTTGTCGCACTTATGGTAGAATACAATGAGAAATTTTATGCGGCAGGAAAAATCCCCGGCGGTTTTATAAAACGGGAAGGAAGACCAAAGGATAAAGAAATCCTGGTATCCCGCCTTATTGACCGCCCGATACGTCCGTTATTAAGTAAGAAATTCAACAAAGATATACAAATCGTACCGACCGTCCTATCAACGGATCAAACAAATCCGCCCGATGTAGTAGCAATGGTTGCTGCATCCGCCGCACTGGTGATTTCTGATATCCCCTTCGAGGGTCCTATAGGAGCTGTTCGTGTTGCTTCGGTAGACAATGAACTAGTTCTCAATCCGACTTTCGAACAAATCAAAGAAGCCTCTTTGGATATTATCGTCGCCGGGACCGCAGAGGGTATTACGATGGTTGAAGGAGGCGGTGATGAGGTTCCGGAAGATACCATGATCGCTGCCATTGACAAGGCCAAGCTTTACATCGAGGAACTCTGCCGTATACAGAGCGAGCTGCGAATCAGGTCCGGAAAAGATAAGCTTCCCCTGCAGGAAATCGATGAAACACTCGAGCAGGAATCTGAGATACGCTCTTTTGCCGAGGACCAGCTCAAAGAAGCATTGTTCCTTCCGAGCAAAATTGAACGATCCAAAGCAGTATCAAAAATCAAGGATGAAGCCCTCGAAAACTTTACTGAAAAGGTACCCGAAGAAAAGGTTTATCTTATCAAAAAAGTGCTCGGGGATCTGGAAAAAGAGATTGTACGTTCTACGATAGCCGAAAATAACAAGCGCAATGACGGCCGGGACAGTAAAACAATTCGACCAATCAGCTGCGAAATCGATGTTCTCGAACGGACCCACGGTTCCGGGCTTTTCACCCGGGGAGAAACTCAGGCCCTGGCTATCACCACGCTCGGTACTGTTTATGATGAACAGATATTCGATGATATCGAAGGCGACCGCAGAGAAAATTTCATGCTCCACTATAACTTCCCTCCTTATTCTGTCGGGGAAACCGGCAGACTCGGAACCGGAAGAAGAGAGGTCGGACATGGACACCTGGCCCTCAGGGCTCTTCAGCCGATGCTGCCGGAAAAGGAGGATTTTCCTTATACCATCCGTGTTGTATCGGAGATTCTCGAATCCAACGGTTCTTCATCAATGGCAACCGTATGCGGTGGAACGCTTTCCCTTTTGAATGCCGGGGTACCCATGAAAAAGCCGGTAGCGGGGATCGCCATGGGACTGATCAAGGAAAACGACAAAACGGTTATCCTGAGTGATATTCTCGGGGAAGAAGACCATCTCGGCGATATGGATTTTAAGGTTGCCGGAACAAACGAGGGCATTACCGCCTTTCAGATGGATATCAAGATAACCGGAGTAGATTCCGAAATAATGAAGCAGGCCCTCGAGCAAGCTCGTGACGGGCGACTGCACATTCTTGAATTGATGAACCAGACCATCGGTTCTCCGCGAGAAGAAATCTCTCGCTATGCGCCAAAGATAATAAACTTCAAAATTGATACGGAAAAGATCGGCGCAGTTATCGGCCCCGGTGGAAAAAACATCAAACAAATCGCCGAAGAGACCGATTCAACCGTCAATATCGAAGACGACGGGACAGTCACCATCTACTGCAAGAGCCAGGAAGGGGCAAATGCAGCCCAGAAGAAGATCCAGGGGTATATAGAAGAACCCGAGGTCGGGAAGATCTACCAGGGTACCGTTAAACGAATCGTTGATTTCGGCGCCTTTATCGAGATACTTCCCGGGAAAGAAGGTCTTTGTCACATATCCAAGCTGTCTCGCAACCGGGTTAATTCTGTAGAAGATGTCCTGCACCTCAATCAGCAGGTTCCGGTTAAACTTGTCGAGATCGACAGGATGGGACGATTAAACCTCAGCTACATTGAAGCAATCGACCCCGATTATGTACCGCCTGCACAAGACCACCGCAATGACTCACGCAACGATTCCCGCGGCGGATCGCGCAGGGGCGGTTCTAATAACAGGGACAGAGACCAAGGCGGCAGGGATAGAGGACACGGTTCCTCCGACCGGAGACATTAATTGATCGCCGAACGGCGATTAGACAATGGAGCAAAAGTAATCCTGGACACGGTATCATGCACCGATATCGTGTCCATAGGTTTTTGGTTTGTAAACGGTTCTCGAGATGAAGCCCCTGGTTATTACGGCAGCGCACATCTTCTCGAGCATATACTGTTCAAAGGCACACGAAACCGCACCGCCTTCGAAATAGCCGCCGATATCGAACGGGTAGGGGGCATTCTCAACGCGTTTACCGAAAAAGAGGTTACCTGCTACTACTGTATTGTTCCAAAGAAGAATATTTCGGTTGCGATAGATGTCCTTGCCGATATGTTCACTGCACCGCTTTTCCCGAAAGATGATTTCGAGCGGGAAAAGCAGGTCATCGCCAACGAAATTGCCTCGGTCGAAGACAGTCCCGAAGAATACTCGTACGATGAATATCTCTCGCTGCTCTGGGACGGCCATCCCTTGGCACGAAAAATAACCGGAGAGGAAGAGGAGGTCCTTAGTCTTACTGTGGACCGGCTCGAATATTACTATCGGCATGCATGCAGCAGCGATCAGCTCGTTGTGACCCTGGCGGGGAACCTCGAATTCGACGATTTTTTCCCCGACCTCCGGAAAAAACTCACACAACTTCCCGGCAATAACAAATTTCCTTCTGCAAACTCTCCCCTGCTCAGCGGCCGGGAGGCACCTGATTCCCGCGTATTCTGTGAACATCAGGGAGGGGCGTTCCAGCAGGTTCATATACATGCTGGACGACCTATGAGTCTTTCTGATGATATTTCCGAATATTACAAGATACTCCTTCTGAGTACGGCTTTCGGAGAAACCATGAGCTCGAGACTCTTTCAGCACATTCGAGAGGAACAGGGTTTATGTTACTCAATTTCCTCGATGCGCTCCTTTTTTACCGATGCAGGATTGTTTTCCGTTTATGCGGTTACCTCTCCGGCTCTGTTCATTCAACTGCGGGAACATTTGACTGAGGAATTTTCCCGACTAAAAACCAACGGTTTTACAAACAGGGAAATTGAAGATGCCCGTCTCAACCTTCAGGGCAGTATCATCATGGCCCGTGAGGACATGGAAACAAGAATGAAACGAATTTTCCGGCACGAACTATTTGCCGGCCGCCCTATTGATTTCGATGAGGCGGTAAATATTTTGAATTCGATTACCTATCATGATATCGAAGATCTGATAAATCAGAGTTTCGACTGCAGCGAGTTTTCTTTTTTGGCTTACGGCAACGAAGAAGCTGCCGCCATTGCAAAAGAACCGCTTTCTTTCTAATCTGTACACATGGAAAAGCGAATCACAATCTATTATACAGGCAGTGCCGATCAGGTTCCCCGTTACGCCACAAGCGGCTCGGCCGGAGCCGACCTTACCGCAGCCATAGAAGAACCGGTTATACTCTCTCCCGGTGCTTATCAACTCGTCCCTACGGGAATCAAAATCGAGGTCCCCGACGGCTTCGAGGCACAGGTGCGACCGCGGTCAGGGCTGGCCGCTCGGCATGGGGTAACTGTCCTCAATAGTCCCGGGACTATTGACTCCGACTACCGAGGCGAAGTCGGTGTTATTCTTATTAATCACGGCCCGGTTGAATACACCGTTCAACCGGGAGACAGGATTGCCCAATTATTGTTTTCCCCCGTCATTCGCGGGGAATTCAAATATATCGAATCGATAACCGACACAACGCGGGGGACCGGAGGATTCGGATCCACCGGGTCTTGAATAATGACTCGATACAGGACGCTGTATAAATATATTTGGCGTGAATACCTTCTTTCCTTTTTCGTCGCTCTGGCGTTCTTTTTTTTCATATTCTTCATAAACCAACTCTTACTGATGGCGGAAGAAATCCTCTCGAAACGGGTTCCCTTCGCTGACGTCAGCCTGCTCATACTCTATTCGCTCCCTTCGATTCTTGCCATCTCTTTTCCCTTCTCCTCTCTCGTAGGGGCTTTGATGACCGTAGGGCGGTTTTCCTCCGATCGGGAAATGCTTGCAGTACAGGCTTCCGGCATCCCCAGGCGAACAGTCTTCTTCCCGATACTGCTCATGGCTTTGGTTATCGCCTTCGGATCGTTCCTTATGAATGATATTCTGCTGCCGGTAGGGACAGTCAAATTCGGAAGATTATATCGTGAACTCATATATTCAAACCCCGAACTGGAACTCGAATCATATTCAGTCAAAAACTACCAGGACACAATTCTGATAACAGGCAGGGTAGACGAGCGGCGGATAGACACCCTGATGATAATTGATAAAACCTCAGACCAAGATAAGCGAGTAATAACTGCGGAAGAAGCGGAATTAGTTGAAAATCCAGAAAATGAAAATGTAGTTACTCTTCGACTCGACTCGGTCACAAGCCATACATCCGACAGAATGCGACCTGGTTTTTTTTCATACTCATCAGCTGACTCCATGCTGTACAACATCCTTCTTTCGGACATTACGGTTGCTATTCGAGAACCCGGCCCTCGTGAAATGAGTTCTCGGGATGTCAGATCGATCATTGAAGAGAAAGAAAAAGAACTCGAGAAACGCAAAGAAGAATACCAACAACTTTTGGACAGACTAGCCTATCAATACATCAGTGAACATAGAAGACTCGATCAACTCTCTGTTTCACAACTCGACAAGCATCCAAGAAACCGGCTTGTGCCCGTCCAACAACAGACAGCTGCAGCTTTTTCCGATTATAATACACGGAAAGACCGAAAAATCACCGATCGGTCATTACAGATACACCGCCTTGAATACCATAAGAAATTTTCCATCCCCTTTGGTTGTTTATTCTTTGTATTTATCGCATTTCCCGCCGGATTATTTACCCAGAAAAGCGGAAGGGCGGTTGGTTTCGGACTCGGTTTATTGATTTCTATGATCTATTGGGGCTTGTTGGTAGGCGGACAGACAATGGGTTTGCGTATGGGTGTTAATCCGGTTTTTGCAATGTGGCTTCCCAATATTGTAATCTTTCTCGCTGGTGGAGTACTCTTTCTGATGAGGAAACGCGTATGAATACCCTTGATAAAATGGTAATTCGTTCTCTGCTTCCTGTGTTCAGCGGGGCCCTTGTCTTTTTCGTATTAATACTTCAGCTGGTAGATTTGTTTTCGAATCTCTGGCGTTATCTCAACCACGACGTGTCGGTCGAAAGCATAATTGAGGTTATGGTTCTCTATATTCCGAAAACGGTTTCTTATGCTCTTCCGATAGCATTTCTGTTTTCCGTCTCCTATATTCTGGGACTTTTTTATTCCAATAATGAACTGATATCAGTTTTCGGCTCAGGAATTCCCTTAAAGCGTTTTGTTCTGCCTGTTCTCGTCCTGGGTGCGGTATTGAGCATAGGGGGATACTTTTTTGAAGATCAAGTGGTCATCGATACCTTCAAGCAAAAAAATGAATTGAACCGAAAACTACTCAATCAAAAGATCAGCGAAAGCAATACGAACATAACGGCATTCTCGGATAACGGGCGAGTAATTTATAACGTAGGTTACTATAACGATTCAGACACGACATTATCAAAGATACTTGTCCTGATTCGAGATGAAAACGGAGAACTGCGGAGCAGGGTCGATGCCGATTCTGCAGAATGGGAAGGAGACCACTGGCGTGTCAATAATCCCAGAGTTTTTCAAAGGAATAACGGTGGTTTTGTCGAGAGTCGCCCCGATATACTCACTAAAATCAAACTGACGGAACCTCCAGCGACCTTTCGTAAAACAACCAGAGAGATTGAAGAAATGGACAGCAAAAACGCCAGGGAATGGATTAAAAGCCTGCAGCGTTCCGGCTTACCCCATAAAGGGGCTCTGGCCGAATATTACCAACGTTATTCCTTCGCCCTGACCCCCTTCATCGTGAGTATTATTGCAAGTTCACTTGGCGGTCGATTCAAGAAGAATGTACTTCTTATGAGTCTTCTGATCAGTCTTATATTCTCTGTTGTTTATTACGTTCTCCAGATGATACTTGTCCTCATGGCAAAGCTTGGTTACCTGCCGCCTCTTGCCGGAGCATTGATACCGGTAGTCTTCTTTCTCCTTCTCGGGATAGGTCTGTTCAAACAAGCCAGAACATGATACAAATCTGACTCATAATGCCGAATGATTTATTCTCTTCAGGTCATCGGGACGAACATTGCGGTGCCCGCACCGGCATGCTTCATTTAGAACATGGCACAGTTGAAACACCGGTTTTTATGCCGGTAGGAACTCTGGGAACGGTAAAGGCCCTTCGCACCGATGATTTAGCAGATATGGGGATCAACCTGATCCTCGCAAATACCTACCACCTCTTCTTACGGCCCGGTGTCGAAGTCCTGAAATATATGGGAGGGCTTCACCGCTATATGAACTGGAATAAAAACATTCTCACAGACTCCGGGGGATATCAAATTTTTTCTCTTGCGCCCTTTCGGAAGATTGAGAGCGAAGGAATTCATTTCCGCTCTCATATTGACGGAGCGTACCACCGTCTCTCTCCGGAGAAGGTAATAGATGTTCAGTCAGTCATTGGAAGCGATATAATCATGCCGCTCGATGTCTGTACAAGCCCGGAAGCATCCCGAGAAGAGGCTGAAAAAGCAGTAAGAATTACCACCGAATGGGCCGATCGAAGTAGAATTCAGTGGAAAAATCGTGAAAAACCGGGAAATCTTTTCGGTATCGTTCAGGGAAATTTTTTCCGAGATCTTCGTGAAAAAAGTTTGAACGAAATATTAGAGCTTGAATTACCGGGAATCGCCGTAGGCGGACTCTCAGTAGGAGAGAAAAGCGAAGTTTTCGAGGAATTCACTGAGTTTCTCGGCAGCAGGCTGCCCGAAGATCGCCCCCGTTACCTCATGGGCATTGGAACACCGGATTATATCCTTACGGCTGTAGAACACGGCATAGACATGTTCGATTGTGTTTTTCCGACCAGGGTAGCTCGCAACGGAGCGGTCTTCACAGACAAAGGTCTGATTGCTTTGAAAAAATCAGTATTCGAATTCGACGAGTCTCCTCCGGATCCGCTATGCAACTGCTACACCTGCACACACTATTCCCGTTCTTATTTACGGCATCTCTTTAAATCCAGAGAAATTCTCGGACCCATGCTGGCCACAATACATAATATCTCCTATTTAAAAAACTTAATCGAACGGATAAAAACAAATATAAAACAAAACACCTTTTCGGTCTTTAAAAGACAGTACCTCAAAACCTTTCAGCAGGGGGAGTCGTGAACGCTGAAAACATGGAGCAAATGGAACAACGCCGGCTTGCCGGGCACGAAGGTATTGTGAAGAGTACGCGCTCCACGCTTTTGGTTATGGTATGTACCATTTCCTCCCGCATTCTCGGTTTTCTCCGAGTAGCGGTGATCGGCGCAGTATTCGGCGCCGATGGAAAAGCAGACGTTCTCAATGCCGTATTCACCATACCAAACAACCTCAGGAAACTTCTGGCGGAAGGTGCTTTGTCTTCAGCGTTTATTCCGGTCCTTTCTGAAACCATCGAGAACGAAGAGCACCCGAAACGTTCAGTGGAAATAACCCGTTCGATCCTGGCCTTTCAATGGCTGGTGCTGGTGCCGATCGTTCTTCTCTCGATTGTCTTTGCCGGCCCTACAACCGGAGTTCTGATTGATTTCCCGGAACCAGAACGGATGCAGCTTTCGGTCGATGTATTCCGCTGGTTTATCATCTATCTCTTTCTCATAAGTACCAGCGCAGTGCTCATGGGAGTACTTCATGCGCATGATATCTTCTTTGTTCCGGCCCTTACGCCTATCCTTTTTTCGGTAAGCGTGATTATCTCTATCTTCATGTTCCATGATGAGTTGGGTGTTTTTTCCATGGTTATCGGGGTTTTAGTTGGGGGAGTGGCGCAAATTCTTTTTCAGTTTCCCCGGTACAAGAAAAAAGGCTACAGCCTGTTTCCACGCTTTAATTTCAAGGATCCTGCATTCCGCAGAATTATCCGGCAGTGGCTTCCCGTAGTGGCAACAGCTTCTGTTTTTACCATTAATCAACAGGTTGCAGTCCGTTTTGCTACTGGACTCGAGAACGGTAGTGCTTCAGCTTTGAGCAATGCTCTTGTTTTCTGGCAGCTTCCTTTCGGCATTTTTTCCGCTTCCATTACCACAGTTCTTTTTCCCAAAATGAGCCGGGAATTTACTCGAAACGATTATAAAAACCTTCGAGCAACAGTTACGTACGGACTACGCTTCCTTTTCGTTCTGCTTATCCCCTCTTCGATCGTGCTTATGTTCCAGGGAGCCGGAATCATTTCCGTAACGCTGCAGAGAGGCGCTTTTACTGCCGCCAATACCAGTATGGCAGCCGATGTCTTGCTCTATT
>JAIPGG010000054.1 GCA_021736255.1 Spirochaetales bacterium
GGTCTGCTCCGGCAGCCGGGTGCAGACACACAGGGAACTATGGAGACCGGCGGAGATTTGCTGGAACCGGCGGCGGCCGCCGGCGGCAGAATGCAGACGGCAATCCGAGCATTCACGTCCTGAGTTTTTGGGATTCCGGGCCGGACCTCCTCTCTGCGGGTGGACGGGCTGGAGCGCGGGGGCCCTCCCCCGCTCCTGAGTCAGTTCGTGGTTCAAACCTTGTGGAAACGGGAGAACCGGAAAAAGCGGGAAAGAACCGGGGGAAACCCCTTGACACTTAAGTATACAATGTTTACTATTTATACATCGTTGCTTTTAGGTACAGCGAATAAAGGTGGAACTGCATGAGCATTCAGGAACGAAAGGAACGCGAGCGAAGGGAGCTGAGAAAAAAGATCCTCGATGCGGCTTCGGAGATTGTTTCCCAGGAGGGGCACGAGAACCTGACGATTCGCAAGCTGGCCCGAATGATCGAATATTCACCGAGGACGATCTATCTCCATTTTCAAGATAAAGACGACCTGCTTCGGCAAATCGTCGAGGAAGGGTTTCGAAGGACTTTGGAAATGCGGGCGACAGAAAGCGGCTACGGCAGCGGGGAGCATCTTGTGGAACGGCGGCTGCGGTCGCACATCGAGACGGCCCTGGCAAACAGAAATTATTACCGTGCGGTGGTGAGTATCCTCTTCGACCGGAACTACGAACCGGGGCCTGCCCAGAGAGAGATTATTGGACAGACCCGAAAGGATATTGCCGAATTGCTGCCGGAGGACAAGCGGGATGAGGAGACGGTCAGCGCATTGTCGATGATTGTGTTTTCTTCTATCCGAGGGTTTACGATTTCACTGCTCAATCTGGACGTGAAACTGGGCCGGGAGAAACGGAATCGTATGATCGACAGGTACATACGCCTGACCCTTGCCGGTCTGCGAAGCGAGGCGGATACGGGGTGAAAGGTCTACCCACCGGCAATATGCAGAGCGGAAATACAGGAAAGATTGAGTTATTGAATAAATCATATATTTTCAGGGGGTTTTGAATGAAGGTTTTAATTGCTTACGGCGGGAAACACGGCAGCACCAAAGAAATGGCTGGGAAGATTGCATCCGAGCTGGAATCGGTTTCGGCACAGATATCACCGGAGGATGTGGATCTGATCGATCTTCGAACGCAGAAGGCCCCGGACCCGGACGGCTACGATATGGTGATCGCCGGCGGTGCAGTCTACATGGGATCACTTTATAAGAGTGTGCGGGGTTTTCTCGAGAAATACCGGGTAAAGCTTCTCGAACGCAGGCTTGGTCTTTTTCTGACCTGTCTGACTGAGGACGAGGGTGAACTCGAGCAGACCTTTGCAAAGAGCTTTCCGGCCGACCTGCGCGAACATGCCGCCGCAGAGGTGAATCTCGGCGGCCGGATTGTCTTCTCCAACCACAATCGGATCAGCCGGGGCATGCTCAAGAAGGTTACCGGAAGCGAAGAAGATATCGACAAACTGAACCCGGAGCAGGTGCAGCATATCGTTCACCTCATGACCGAAGAGGCGGGCACCACAGGAGAAGCGAAATGAAGATTACCGCGGTGTTCCTGGCGATCCTGCTTTTTCCTGCCGTCCTGTCCGGATGCAAAGGGATTGAAGAAGCCGAAGCGGCAAAACAACTGGAAATCAAGACTCCCGACCTTCATTCGGTAGAAGACGGAAGATGGACCGGTAACTGGAAGGCAGGACCTGTTTCGGTGGAGATTGCTCTGACTGTCCGTTCGGGCCGGATCGAATCGGTAGAGCTTACAGAACACGACAACTGGCGGGGTGAGGCTGCCGAGGTCCTGGTCGACACAATAGCAGCCGAGCAGAGCCTGGATGTGGATACGATAAGCGGAGCGACAATCAGCAGCAAGGTTATCCTCAAGGCGGCGGAAAAAGCCCTTGAAAAGGGTACGCGCTGAGTTCGGCGGGTAATTGCCGCACTGTGAGGGAACGGATAAAAAAGAAGCCGTCTCCGCAGACCCAATTTCCGGAGACGGCTGAAGGAGTTTCTACCGCAACAGTATGTTCTTCGAACATCCGGCTGCAGCAGGCTTATCTGCAGGAGTGTTGGGAAGTTTGGCGTTCACTTTAGTCTCACCCCTGCACGTATGTACTTTACCACTACTGTCAGGTAAATGCAAGGAAAAAATCTGATAAATGCGGTTGGGTTTTGAGCCGTCCGGGCCTGCTTATTTTCCGGAAATCAAAAGGCGAAGGGGTCTTCCGTGCCGGCGGAGCCGGAGGTGCCCGGAGAGCCGCCTTCCCCGTAGGGGCCGGCCGAACCCGATCCGCCGCCTGCAGGGGGGGCACCGTTTGCACCGGAGGGGCTCGAGGGATCCTCGAGTTCGGGTGAACGGCCTGCATCAGCACCGGCGGCATCGGAGGGCAGCGAGGTACGCACCGATGCCCGTCCGTGTTCGGGGAGCCCTTCCACTCGGATGGCCTTCGGCTCTTCGACGGGACACACATTCTCGCAGGCCCCGCAGCCGATACATACATCTTCGGTCACCTTCGGCACGGTCAATCCGTCCCGGTAGGGAACCATGTAGACAGCAGTGGTCGGGCAGATCTCTGCGCAGGCCCCGCAGTCGGTACCTTGCGTGTGAACGACACAAAGGTCTTCATAAAAATGGGTGGTCCCGATTTTCGTCACCTTTTTCTGCGCGAGCGTGAGGGGCGCGAGGGCCCCGGTAGGGCACACCTGATTGCAAACGGTGCACTCGAACTCGCAAAAAGAGACCCGGTAATCGAGGAGGGGCTTTTCCAGGAGCACGAAGCCCTCCCGCAAGCCGTTGGGCACGATTACCTGTTCGGGACAGAGGGCCACGCACATGTGGCAGCTGATGCACTTTGAAAGGAAGCGGTCGATTTCCCCGGCCCCGGGAGGCATCACGACTTTTTTTGTGCCGGCTATGCGCCCGAAAAAGGAAAAAACCCCGGCCCGGGCCGAGCGTGCCGGCAGCAGCAGGAAACCGGCTGCGGCAAAGAGTCCGGCTGTACCTTTTCGCAGAAACCGGCGGCGCGAGATGCCTCCCCCTTGGGGGGCTTGGGGGGCTTGGGGGGCTTGGGAGGCTTGGGGGGCTTGGCGCGACCTTCCCGGTTCACCTTCCGGCGCGGATTCGGGCTCGGGCTCGGGCTCGGAAGAAGGTTTACTATTCGCCGGTGAATAGGAGACGGCATCCACCGGGCATACGGAAAGACAGGCAAAGCAGCTTACACATTCGCTGTTTTCGACTTTCATCGCCTGCGAATCGATACAGCCGGCTTTGCAGATCTGCTCGCATCGGCCGCAGCGCGTGCAGAGACCGGTGTCTATGGAAATCCGGAAGAACGAGATTCCCGCCGGCAGGCTCAAAAGGCTTCCTGCAGGACACACCCTGTTGCAGTACCACCTTCCGGCGCGAAGAACCATGATAAGGATTAAACCGATCATTCCCCCGCCGAGTATGACCGGAAACACCATCCAGGGCGCCGGCTCGCCGGCAATATATACCGAGGGAAGGAGCGAGGCAAAAAAAATAACCGCCCTGTCCCAAAGGGGCTGCAAGATGTCGGAGACAAGACGGCCATAGACAGAAAACGGTTCGATAATGCCGAGGGGCAGCAGAAATCCGAAAACTGCAGCAGCACCGGCGCCGCCGAGGACGGAAAAGCGTACCGCCCTGCGGCCGGAAAGCCATCTGCGCCGCTTCGATGCCGCATGCGAAGCGGGAGCGCAACCGCCGTTTCCCCGCCTTCGAGACAGCCGATGAGCGATATCCTGGATCGTGCCGAGGGGGCAAAGGGAGGAACAATAAATCCGGCCGAAGAGAAAGGTCAGAGCGAATACGCCAACGGCAGCAGCCAGGGCGGGAAGCCATAACACGGAAAAGAGCCGCACGATCGCCGGCAAAACCTGAATTCCGGCAAGAAACCTCGGAAGCCGGGCCAGGGCTGAGATCTCTGCGGGTTGCTGAGCTGCAGTGTCCGCACTGATTTCAGCGGCCCGTTCGACAGCCTCTGCAACTGCCTCCCCGCCGCCTGTTGCGACCCCTCCGGCTGCCGTCCCCCCGCCGGAGGGCGCCCCGCCGGAGAACAGAACAAGCAGAAATCCTGCAAGCACCGCGAGGGAAACAACAATACGCAGCCGGTGGAGAAGATGAACGGCAGAGAACCAGCGGGGGGTCCGGCCGTTTCGGCCGGCCGGGGGCCTCCGGGAGGCTCGCGGGACGCCTGTTTTCAGTCCTGCCGGATTCCGTTTCCCGCCTGCCATCAGAGCATGATCTTCTTGATATTCAGGTTTTCAAGGTCCGAGCGGCCAAGACCCATTCTGTCGGCGATACCGATATATCCTACCCGCTCGGCTCCGTAGACGCCCCACTGAGCTCCTTGAGCGGCGGCGGCCGCATCGGCGGCGACGATATCGGGGCTGATAATCTGCATCCTTTTGGTCAGCACTTTCGCATGTCCCCGGCCGCTGGGGCCGCCGTTTATCATTACCCGGTATGCATCCACCACATTCAGGGTCGGTTTTTTCAAGGTAATAAAATCGGCGATACACTGGTCCAGGCCATACCGATGATAGTACCCGCGGTCCCATACACAGCCCATGAGGTTCTTCATCGCGAGGGTCATGTTGGTGCTGCCGTGATGCTTGAGCACCGGGACATTGATAAAGGCATCGGCCTCGAGCAGCAGCTCGTGCACCCGGGTTTGGATCAGGAGCTTTGCCTTCGGGAGTTTGACCGACTGATAGTATCGGTCGGCACCGCCCGGTACCGCCTGCGCCCCGGCATTCTCGGCGGCCTGCTGGATTCCGCTTACCGTATAGGAATTCCTGGACAGAACGTGATCAAAGATGTACACCTTCCCGGCACCTGCTGCTAAGCAGTGCTCTACAATACGGGCAACCAGCTCGGGATTGGTGTTGGCTGCCTGTTCGGGTTCGGCGTGCCAGGACATATTCGGCTTGATCACCACGGTATCGCCCCGGCGGACAAAGCGTTTCATTCCCCCGAGTGCGGCAATCCCCCGGTCGAACATTCCGCCGGGAGTACCGTTGACCAGCGCCACCAGATCGTAATCACCCGAAGGGGTCCTCCAGTTCTGGGCGAATACCGGCCGCGCCCTGCTGAGCATGAATGCCCCCGCTGCGGCGGCGCTCAAAGAAAGCCCCTTTCGGAAAAACTCCCTCCTGGAAATCGGCTCGCTTTCGAGATTGCGAAATGATTCGAACAGCGGCTCAAAGCGACTCATCGGCCAACCTCCCTCGTCGACGGACCATCACCGCAGCAACAACAAGCGTTGCCTCGTAGAGCATGTACAGCGAGATGCCGACCACCAGTTGGGTCAGCACATCCGGTGGTGTCAGCACAGCTCCTGCAATAAAGGCGACCAGAACCGCAAAACGCCGCCCGCGCCGCAGGGCATCATAATCGATAAAATCAATGGAAAGGAAAAACAAGAGAATCAGCGGAAGCTGAAAGGAAAACCCGAGGGCCAGGATCACCCCGAACAGCAGGCGAAAATAGCTCTCCATTCCCCAGACCGGAAGCACCCCGTCGTTCCCGGCGAAATTTACAAAGAACTTGAGGGCGGTAGGGGCGATGGCGGCATAAGAGAAATAGGCGCCGCCGAGAAAGAGCAGAAACGAACTGACGAGAACCAGGACAAGCGGCTTTCGTTCGTGCGGATGGAGGGCCGGCGAGACAAACCGCGCTGCCTGAAAAAGCAGAAACGGGATTGCAGCAAAAAGACCTGCAAAGGCGGCCACTCGGATGTAGGTCATAAACTTTTCCTGGGGCTTGAAATAATGGAGTTGAATATCGAGTCCCTCGATCGGGCCGGTGAGAAAGGCAATGAGTATGTCGCTGAAATAGAAGGCCGCTCCGGCGGTTGTGAAAAAGACGAGGGCTGCGATAAAGATTTTTCTGCGCAGCTCGTCCAGGTGTCCCAGAAACGGCTTGCGCACTTCCTCACGAACCGAAGACCGCATAGAGGATACCGTTCTTCCCGCCCGTCATGAACCTATGATTGAGACGATTTCGAATCACTGTCCTGATTCGCCTCGTCGTACTCTGTCTTCATTCCCCGCTTGAACTCCCGGACCGATTTTCCGATGGACCGGGCCACCTGCGGCAAGCGTTTTGCTCCGAAAAGCAGCAAGACCAGAAAAAGAATTATTAAAAGTTCGGGAAAACCTATACTTCCCATATATTACCCCTTGAGAAATAGTAATATGCAGGCCTGCTATCGGCAAGAACGGCCCTGCCGGCGGCGGTCAACAAAACTGGGTCATTTCCCTGCGACCTCGTTCAACTCCCGCTGCAGTTGTGCTTCGAGGACCGAGTAGACATAGCGAATAATGCGGTTCTTTGCATCCTGAGATATGTAATCGGTGAACATTACCACATAGACCCTCTGACCGGTTTCAGCTTCGCCGCCTGAAGGAGATCTGGCTCCGGCTATTATGCCGCCGACCATGACAAGGCGTCTTTGGAGTTTGAGCTGGATTTTGCCGACCGGGGTCTGGGGGGCAAGATCGGGATCCTGGGTAAAACGGCAGGCCATGCCGGCAGAGCTGATGTCGAGGATCTCTCCCTCATAAATGTTGTCGGAGACCTCGATATTAAAGGTAGCCTGACGATTGGCACAATTCGCCCGGATATACTGCCGCTTGCCTCGTGCTTCGTTGGCTACGAGCGTATTCAGGATGATTCGGCTGCTCTCTTTTACCCCCAGCTTGAGCTGGACATAGCCGCCGGTTATCATGAGGTCCATTAGGTATTTCCTAGAGAGCTCTTCGTCCTCGTTGTAGGTGAGGATACCGATCTGGACACTGCCGGTATCCTTGTCTTCCATAATACCGCGGATGTACTGTTCCCATTCCGGTTCCTGCAGCCGTTCATCGATATTGATAAAGAGGATGGAATCGGGATAGCGGGGTAGAAGCTTTCGAAGGCTTCGGTGATCGTTCACGAGATATATCTCGAACCCCCGCTCGAACAGAAGATTGACCAGGTTCTCTTCGATCACGCTGTGGGGGTACAGAAAAAACACTCGTTTGCCGGTATTCGCTGTATCACCTGTATTTCCGGTAGACTGAGCCAATCGCTCTCTCCTGATACAAGTATACAATATATATTGAGCTCCGTCAGGCTATAATAGGAACAAGTTCAGTCGAGATCGGCATATTCGCAGTCTGCGATATCGATCCGTATCTTCGGGGTGGGCGCCCGTTCGATCTCGATCTCTCCGCCCATCTGTGCTGCCAGGGCGTGGATGATCGAAAGGCCAACGCTCTTGGGCTTGTCCACATCCACCGATTCAGGAATCGGCTCCCCGTCGTTGCCGATCTCCACGATACAACGGCTGCTCCCCTCTTCGGGCTTCAAAGTCACCGTCACCCAGAACAGGTTCTTCCGCCCCTGGCCAAACCCGTATTTTATCGCGTTCGTCGCCGCCTCGTTCACGATGAGGCCGAGGTTCACCGCGGACTTCGAGGGCATATGTACCGAGGCAACATCCACTACCGGCTTTATCTCCATTGTCGCCTCATTGATTACCGCTTGGATGATGTTCGTCAGATACCCGGATATCTCGACCTCGGAGAGGTTCCCCGGCTCCTGGAGAATGTCGTGGAGCATCCGGAAGGTGTCTATTTTGTGCCGCAGTTCCTCGAGTGATTTTTCATCCTTCCCGTCCTCCGAATAGAGATTAATGAGGGATGTTAAAAGGGTGAAGTTGTTCCTCGTGCGGTGATGGATCTCCCGGATCAGCTGGTCCTTTTCAGAAACAAGGGATTCGAGCCGGACCTCCCGCTTCTTGGCCTCGGTAATGTCCCGGGAGTTTCCCATGGTACCGATAATCCGCCCCTTCTCATCCAGGATCGGGAGCTTCGAGGTAAGGACCCAGCACTCCCCGCTCTGGGAGACAAGGCGCTCTTCCCGGTTCTCGATGGGTGTGCCGGTGGCTAACACCTTCCGGTCGTCCGCCATGCAGGACTCGGCTACCTCGGGGGCATAAAAATCCCGGTCGCTCTTGCCGATAAGTTCTTCCGGCTCCAGATCGAACTCCGCAGCCTTGGCCTTGTTGACCCGGAGAAAGCGGTGTTCGCCGTCCTTGAAAAAGACCCTGTCCGGCATCTCGTCGATGAAGGCCTGGAACATGCGGGACTCCCGGCGGAGACTTGCTTCCACCTCCGTTTCTTCTTTTACAACACAGGCCACCTCTTCGCCGGAGACCGGAAAAAACGAAAAACTGAACCAGCCGGGCACCGTCGTGTCCTCGTAATAATCGAGGGGAGCGCTTCGAGGCCGGCGTTCGCGGTGGACCTCCCGTATCATATCCGGGATAGGAGTCTTGTCGACTCGGGGATTGACTTCGTAGAGGCTTTTGCCGAGGTAATCTTCATTTCCGGCAAGATACCGGCTTATCGCCGCAGGATTGGCATCCGCCAGGAGAATGTCTCCATCCTCGGTAAGGCGGTACACAACGAGGTAATCGGGAGTGTGGACAAAGATATCCCGGTACCTGTTATTGTTTTTTAGCATTTGATATCATTCTCCCCCGTTTTCTGTCTCGTTCGGCAGGAATTATATCATACTCTCTGAAAGAGAGCAAATTCTTTTCAAAATCTCCATTCTATGTGCATTCGGTTTGCATCGTGCTGTAATTATACTTTCATTTTCTATCGTTTTCCCGGCAAAAAGCTGCTAATCCTCCGCTGCAGCTTCAAGCCTTTTCTTTTCGAGCGGTGGGATGCGTAAAATCAAAAAGCTTCCCAGAGCACCGGCGCCTGCAAAGGCTATCCACAGGAAGGGGGGCATTCTGCTGTGAACCAGCATCAGGGAGATGGCAATCATTCCGTCCATCGAGGCTATGGAGACGATTTTTGCCCTGCGGGAGATGGCCCGGTAGCGGAGATAGTCCCTGATGTATCGCCCGAGCACGGGGTGACCGATCAACCAGGTATACATTCGATCGGATGAGCGCACAAAGAAGAACGCGGCAACCAGAAGGAAGGGCGTGGTCGGAAGCAGAGGGAGAAAGATCCCCAGCACCCCGAGTCCAAGGCTGAGCAGAGCAAGCAGAAAAAAGAACACCTTCATTAAAGCACCTGTCCTTCAGTCCCCGGCCGGGCGGCAGAGCATATTGGCGGCCTTGTAGAGCACCGCCACCTGCGACCCAGGTCCGTGCTCTTCCAGCGCTTTCTCGAGCGCCGCCTGCGGGCTCGGCGCCCAAGAGATCCCCCGCCCCACACCGCAGGCACTCCCCCCAGTGGGCAGCTGTTTCCTCTGCGGGCCAGTCGCCTGCTCTCCTTTTCCCCCCGCTCCGGAGCCGCCGGCGAAGTGCCTGCCCAGGTCGGCCACATCCTCCCGGCTGATGCCGCTGGTCACAAGGATCGTTCCGGCCCGCTCCAAAAGCCGCCTGGCAAGCACCAGGTGGGCACCCACCACCCGGTCCACCTCGCCGGCCTCCACCAGCCGGCGCACCTCCTCCTCCGGCCGGTAGCCGCATTCGAGGATAATCCCGTGCTGGGGGCTCACCCCCTCCTCGCACGGGGTCACAAGGATCACCGTTCCCCCATCGCGAACAGCGCCGTAGGCGGCGTTCAGCCCCTTGAGCGCCTGCCAGAAATCCAGGTCAGCAGGGTAGGCATCCGCCACTACTATCTCGGCCCTCCGCTCGAGAGGGACCCGGACCGCCCTGGCCGCCGCGGCCGCAGCCCGCCGATGCGTTTCCACCGGTTCTCCTGCAAACACCTCTCCGATGCCCCCTGGTGAACCGGAGGGAACCTGGTTTACCAAAAAGCGAAGCCCGGCGCGCTCTGCCATCTCGTCGACCAAGGCGCGGACGGGATTGTCCCGGACCGCATAGAGCCCGTCTTCCGGGACATCCGCAGAGGCCCAGTGCACTGCCCCGATTGTTTCTTCGTCGGCACAGCCGGGAACGATAATCTTCCCTCCGCCCCCGAACCCGGCGATCATGTGGGGAATGGTCTGGCCCACCCCGACAATAAAATCCGCCTGGTGAACCTCCCGGTGAAGGCGGATCGGATCTCCGGCGGCAGTGGTCCCGATCTCGAGATAGGAAGAGGCATCCTGCCAGTCCGGATTGATGATCCGGTAACGGCGGGCGGCAGCGGGGGTATATTTTCGGGCGATCTCCTCCCCGGTCATCCGGCGATGAGTTCCCAGGGCGATATACACACCAATCCGCTCATCCGGCACCCCCGCCGCTTCCAGCTCTGCCAGAACGGCAGGCAGCATGATCTCCGTCTTCGTGCTGCGGGTAATGTCGTCGACTACCACAAGCACCTGGCCGGAAACAGAAGACGCCGATTGCCGGAGGCGATCCGACCCTATCGGGTTTTCCAGCGCTTCCCGGACAATTCGCCGGTTCTCGGACTGAGCATCCGCCGTAGAGGGGGCCTCCTCTTTCAGGGAATACACCCCCTGCAGTACAGAACGGGGAATATCGATTCCAGGGATTTCTTCGTAGGGAAAATGATGGCGATACACGCTCTTACCTCTCTTTTTATCCTATTATATAAACCCTTGATAGGAAACGAAACAAGAGCGGGGGAACGGCAGACCTGCTTGCGGACTTATTCCGGCAGTCCTATAATTAAAAAACTGGTTTAAAGCTTGTGTAAACAAGGAGCGAAGTGTGCGGGAGCTCGAAACCCAGATTATCAGCCGCGAGGTGGCCCGGCTCAGTATCGAGGCGAACTACTACCTCGCAGACGACGTGAAAAACCGGATCACACAGCTCAAAGAACGGGAGGAGTCTCCTACAGCCGAAAAAACCCTTGCTGTTCTTCTGAAAAACTACGAAGCGGCTGCCGAACAGAAGATGCCGATATGTCAGGACACCGGGGTGGCCGTTATCTTTGCCGATATCGGCCAGGATCTGCATATCGTGGGGGGAGATTTCACCGAAGCGGTCAACGAGGGGGTCCGCCGGGGATACAAAGAGGGGTATCTCCGCAAGTCTATGGTCGATGACCCGGTGATCGACCGGAAAAACACCGGAGACAATACCCCCGCCGTGATTCACACCCGCATCGTTCCCGGCGACAAGCTGCATCTGACGGTAGTACCGAAGGGCGGGGGCGCCGAGAATATGAGCGAGGTCAGGATGATGAAGTCCGCCGACGGAATAGAAGGGGTCATGGATTTTGTGACCGAACGGGTAGAACGCTCGGGGGGAAACCCCTGTCCGCCGGTAATTGTCGGGGTCGGCATAGGCGGAGATTTCGAGCAGAGCGCTGTTCTGGCAAAGAGATCTCTCTTGCGTCCCCTCGACCAGGTGCATCCTGGCCAGAAGTGGGCCCGGGTGGAAGAAGAGCTCCTCGAGCGGATCAACAACCTCGGCATCGGCCCTCAGGGCTTTGGAGGAAGAATCACGGCCCTTGCCGTCAAAATAGAAACGATGGCCTGCCATATCGCCTCCATGCCGGTGGCGGTCAATATTCAGTGCCACGCCTCCCGCCACAAAAGCGCAAGCCTCTAGGAACGCCAGGAGAAAGCCATGCCGGAAACGATTTACCTGACAACACCGCTGACAACGGAAATGCTCGAACCGCTGAAAATAGGCGATTCGGTGATGATAAGCGGAACGATCTATACCGCCCGGGATGCGGCACACAAACGGCTGGCAGCGCTCCTCGAAGAGGGGAAAGAGCCGCCCTTTGATCTTGCCGGACAGATCATCTATTACGTCGGTCCCGCTCCGGCGCCCCCGGGAAAGGTCATCGGCTCTGCCGGGCCGACCACCAGCTACCGAATGGACCCCTACACCCCCGCCCTGCTGGAAGCAGGCCTCAAGGGGATGATCGGAAAGGGGCCTCGCGGGAAGGAGGTGGTTTCGGCCATGAAAGAGCAGGGAGCTGTTTATTTTGCAGCCCTCGGGGGAGCGGCAGTCATTACCGCAGAATCGGTACAATCCGCCCGCGTGATCGCCTACGAGGATTTGGGAACCGAGGCAATCCGTGAATTGATCGTTGAGAATTTCCCCTGCGTCGTTGCAAACGACCTGGCGGGAAACGATATATACGAAACAGGTGTCAACACATACCGGAGGAATACAAGCGAATGGAACAGTTGAAGCGCGATCTTTCGAATCTGAACGAAGCCCTCCCCGACCGGCTCAGCGAGGAGCAGCGGGCCCGGGCCAAAACCCTCTTTCTGAAAAAGCTTTCCCTCGAAGCCCACCGATTCTACGGGGGCAAGATACAAACCCTCCCGCGGGCCGGACTCTACGGCTTCAACTGGTTCAATGTATGGTACACCCCCGGCGTCTCGGCGGTTTCCACTACCATTCGCGACGACAACGAGACCAGCTTCGATCTCTCCGGGCGGGGAAACCTGGTTGCCGTCGTCAGTGATTCAACCCGTGTTCTCGGCGACGGGGACTGCACGCCCCCCGGCGGGCTGGGAGTCATGGAGGGCAAGGCCTACCTGATGAAATACCTCGGCGGGGTGGATGCGACGGCTCTCTGTATGAACAGCACAAACGAGAAGGGAGAAAAGGATCCCGACAAGATCATCGACTTTGTAAAGATGCTCGAACCCAGCTTCGGAGCGGTGAACCTGGAGGATATCTCTCAGCCCAACTGCTACAAGGTGCTCGATACCCTGAGGGAAGAAACGGAGATTCCCGTCTGGCACGATGACGCCCAGGGGACGGCCGGTGTTACCCTTGCCGGTTTGATCAACGCCCTGAAGCTCGCAGACAAAGAGATCGGCAAGGTCCGAATCGTTATGATGGGGGCCGGAGCATCGAATGCTACCATCGCCAGAATCATCCTGGAGGCGGGGGGCGACCCGGAAAAAATGGTCCTCTTCGATTCGAAGGGATCTCTTCACGCGGGCAGAAGCGATATCGAGTCCGATCCGCGTTTCTACCGCAAGTGGGAGCTCTGCCGGAAAACCAACCCGCAGCGTTTCGGCAGCTTCGAAGAAGCGGTGAGGGGGGCGGATGTACTCCTCGCCCTCTCAAAACCCGGCCCGGGCGTGATCAAACCAGAATGGGTCTCCTCCATGGCCGAGAAGGCGATCGTTTTTTCCTGCGCCAATCCCGTTCCGGAAATCTACCCCTACGCAGCAAAAGAAGCCGGCGCCTTCATCGTCGCCACCGGGCGGGGCGACTTTCCGAACCAGGTGAACAACTCTCTCGGTTTCCCGGGAATCCTCAAGGGGGCGCTCGGAGTCCGATCGCGCAAAATCACCGATCAAATGACCATCGCCGCCTCGTACGCCCTGGCGGACTATGCCCGAGAGCGGGGAATAAGCCCGGATTCCATAGTCCCCACCATGGAGGAGACCCCCGTGTTCCCAAGGGTAGCAGCCGACGTAGCCGCCCAGGCAGTCAAAGAAGGGGTTGCCAGGATCGACTCCTCCCGGGATGTCATCTATGACTGGGCACAGCACGACATCGACCAGGCCAGAGCCATGACCCGGAACCTGATGGATGCAGGTTTCATCGCCGAACCGCCCCGGCAACTGATGGAACAGGCCCTTTCAGCTGCGCTGAAAGAAGTGGAAGGCTGAAAGCCGGAAAAAAAACCCCGATTCCTCTTTCCTTTCGCCCCCTCTAATTATTACTATTTTACTCAGGAATTACCCCTTTGGAGGGAGAAACAGAATGCCGGGGAAACAATACCATTTCAAATTACTGAACACGGTGGCTCTGGGGCTGATCTTCCTTATTACCGGAGCCGTCTTCCAGGCCTTCAGCCTCGATTTCGGGGGCGTTCTGGACAACAAAACAGCCCTTTCGGTCGATCAGAACAGTACCGAGTTTTCCCAGCAGGACCGGTTGAGCCTGTGGGTCTATGTTCCTATCAACGACTTCTGGACCTTTTCTAGCCAGGCAAACTACCTCTGGGCCCTCGATGATCCGGTCGGCTACGGAATCGACGAATTCGCCCTCCGCGGCGTCCTCGAGCCGGCACCCGGCAGCATATTCACCCTTTCTGCCGGCAGGCAGAGATTTACCGACCCCACCTCGATCCTGCTGAATGAACCCGGCGACGGTATCGACGCGGGGTTCGCCATGTCCGGATTCGACATACGCCTTGCCGGAGCCTACACCGGCTTGGTGTTCCGGGAAAACAATGAATTGTTTCTCTCGGCAGCAGACCAGAGCGACTTTGCAGATGAAAATCTGCTGCTCTCCCCGCCTCGACTCCTTGCCGCAGGATCGGTTACCGCTACTGAACTCTTTTTCTATCAGAGCCCCTATCTCTCCGTCCTCAGCCAATTCGATCTGCGGCCGGACACGGAACTGAACGAAGGAGAAGGCCGGGTAAACACCCAGTACTGGGGAGCAGGGATCGGCGGACCCCTCGGCCCGACCCTCTTTTACGATGCATTCTTCTACTTCAACACCGGCACCACGCTTACCGACGTGGACGGCGGGAAGGTAACCTTCGAAGAATCCAGCATCTACGCCTACCTTACGGGTATAGGGCTGCGCTGGTTCGTACCGGAGGTGATGCAGAGCAGGCTGAGTTTCCAGGGGCTGCTTGCCTCAGGAGATAAGGACAGCATCTCCACCGTTCAGGGAAATACCAGCGGAGATGCCCTGCAGTTCGTCCCTCTGACCAATCCTGAACTGGGACTCATCTTTTCTCCGGACCTGGCGAACCTTCTCGTTTTCGACCTCGCTTATTCCATCAAACCCTTTCGAGAGCAGACCGGCGGGAGGAAACCTGCTCCCGGCATCTTGAGCGAATTCCAGCCGGAATTACGCAGCCTCGTGGTTTTCCGCCCCACTACCGGAGCAGTTTCCCGGGGGGGAATAAACCCTGACTCTGATGCCATGTATCTCGGCACCGAAGTAGACCTGGCTCTGAAATTCAGACCTGCTTCGGACCTCGGGTTTTCTTTGACCAGCGGACTGTTTTTGCCGAACAGCGGCGGCAGCAATGCAGCCTTTCTCGAAGAAACAGGGCCGGCAGAGTTTGCGTTGAGTTTTGATTTATCGATGAGTTTCTGAGACGCATGACCTTTTTCAGGAGGAAGAAGCTATGCCATATCGAATAAGAACAAACCCGCCCCGCGCGGCAGGTATTACGGCGGTCCTCGCCCTGATTGCAGCGGCTTTCTTTTCTGCCCCTGAGCCTCTCCCAGCACAGCAGAAAGCCGAGGCCAGAATAGTTGAAGTGCAGGGCAAGGTCGAAGTGAAGGAACCCGGCAGGAGCTGGCAGCCGGCAGGCGCCGGAGACCTGGTGAACACCGGGGCTGTTATCTCCACAGGTTTCGGCTCATCGGCAGTTCTGGAGGTGAACGGAAGCACGATGAGCGTAAGCCGGCTCACCAGGATGAGGATCGACCGTATCGCAGCACAGGCAGGCAAGCGGGACACCGATGTATTTCTCCGTGTGGGAAAGGTCAAATCCGAAGTCCGGACAGCGGAGGGAATAGATCACGACTTTCGGCTCAAGAGCACTGAATCAACTGCGGCGGTCAGAGGAACGAGCTTCAGCTTCGATGGGTACAATCTCTCCGTCGAAGAAGGTCGGGTCGCCTTCTCCGACAATTTCGGCCGGAGTCATTCAATTGCAGCAGGCCAATCGAGCAAAGTCAGAGGCGGAGGAGGAGGCCCATCCTCTCCGGAAGAGGACCTCGAAAAAATGGGGACCACCGATCCGTCGACCGGCTACGGGCCTTCCCGCAATCTCGAGGCCCTCAAGGAACTCGTAGCAAGAGTGGAGGTTACCATTGTTTTCTAGCAAACTGTTTTCAGGAAAGAAATACATACCGGCGGCAGGTGCGCTGGTAATAGCGAGCCTGTTTCTGATAAGCGGCTGCGCCCTCGAACCCGGCGGCCAGGGCAGCGCCGCCCCGGTCATCAACGCAAAGGGATTCGAAACCACCCTCGAGTCGGTCCGACTCGAGGTAAGCGCCCCCGAATTCGGCCGGAAGGTCTTCAACCTCGGCAGCAAGAGCGCGACCTTCTTTGCCCCGGCCGGCCCGGACCGCCTCTTCGAGGCCTACGCCTTCATCGACCCGGACGCCGTCTCGCCGGTGCAGGTACTCTACGGCTCGGCCCTCGCCGACCTGCCTGCCGGAAAAACAACACAGGTCGAGATCGGCATGGGGGCTTATGCTACGAAATTCCTTGTCCCGGATTACTCGAACAACCGGATCGTACAACTGGGATCGCTTGGCAGCATCGACTGGAAAGAATTCACTGCCGGAGCTTCTCCTCAGCGCGTTCGTGTAAGCGGTTCCGGAGAAATATGGTATTCCATCAGCGGAGGAGACTACGATCTCTATGCCAGAGACAATATCGAAGATACGACCGCCGACGCTGTCTTCGCCCATGAAGGAATTCCTGCCTTCACTTTCATGGAATCGGAACAACTGTTCATCTATGTAACGGATACCGCACCAGACTCAATACATTACATCCAGATGCCGTTTTCAACTCCCGCAACAAACACCGACAGTACCGAGATAACCCTGAGCGGCGGTTTTTATCCGAATTACTCGGGTGTTGCCGCTATGAACCGTTCGATTTTCCTTGCGAATAACGGAGAGTTTCAGGGAATCATGAAGGTAGACCCGACAGCCTCGAGCGGCAGCCGCCTGAAGGGCACCTACAGTCTGAGCAACACGGTTGTCGACATCGAAGCGGTAAACGGTTTTATCTATGTACTCGAAAACCGCTACGCTCCGGAAACGAGCACCCTCCACAAGTTCGACGAAAACCTGAACCCCGTCGGAACACTCACCGGTCCTTCAGCACAGCCTTTCCGCTACTTCAAGAAATTTATCCCTCAGACAGGAAACCGGGTCACCTTCATCGAATCCGACTCGGACGGAACCGAATACCGAGTTTTCTCGATAAACTCGGAGGATTTCACCGACCGTACGGTAAAGACCTTCGGCGGCGGTTCAGGAACAGGGCAGTTCAACCTCTAATCGAAGGATACACGACTGCATTTCCCTTGGTCACTCCCGGCCTGTCACACAGAGCCGGGCCTGCTCCGCCATCGGCGCCCCGAGGAGCTTATCCTCGCCCGCTGTCCCCGGAACAGGCCTCTCTACGATATGATAAACCGTTCTACCGTCACAGCTCGACCGGTAAAAACTGCCGCACCAGGATACCCACGAGGAACGAGAGGCCTGCTAC
>JAIPGG010000007.1 GCA_021736255.1 Spirochaetales bacterium
GGCAATGCCGACCGGCTTTTTTTCTACTGTTCCAGGTCTCTGCGCCAGACGGTTTTCAATTCAGGTTCCTCGTACTGTATCCTTTTCCGGATAAAAAACGGTAAGGGGCTTTGCTCCTTCCGATTTTGAACGACACCAAAACTTCCACCACCAAGATAGCAGATCCGTTCTCCAGGTTCCAATTCTTCTCGTTTTCCGAGTTCACTTACAACACAAGAAAAATGTGCCGGGACATTGTCATCGGTTACCGCGATTGCATCCAGAAGTTTTGTAATCTCCTTCCCGCAAATCGGGCAAATATAATGCTGCGTATTCGCTTCCCGGTCATCTTGTTCCATGAGCTACTCCTTCTCCTCACGTACCAGTTGGTTTGTGAGCGTCTGTGCTATTCTCTGAATAGCGTTTTGGATGTAAACTTCATCTTGTATCTTTTTCTTGAGTTCTTCAAGCTTCCTCGGATCACTCCTTTTCGCTATTCGAACCATTTGTGTTACTCATCCTAACCTTCAAAGGCATCCTCGATATGTTCGACATTGTTATGGTCAGCTGAACAGTATACAAGATCAAACCGTACCTGCATGTCCATATATTCAGCATGCTGATACAGAAAGCGCCGTGCAGCTTCCACAATTCGCCGTCTTTTTCGAGAATGCAGCGCGAATTCCATCGAATCGAAGGAATATGCGTCCCAGTTCTTCACTTCCACAAAGACCAGGAGAGAACCAACCCTACTCACTATATCGACCTCTCCGGTGCGGGTCCTGAAGTTTCTTTCGATAATTTTATGACCGATTGATCGAAGATATCCGGCTGCAAACTCTTCTCCGACCTGCCCCTTCGATGAGGTTGATCGATAGTCTGTAAAATTCGATTTCCCCTCTTTCAGGGAGTACGCTGCACCGGATTGGGGAACATTATTCGCCGCTGAAGCTTTTGGGGTCAATTGGTTTTGTGATGAAGCGCTTTTTTTCTTTTTGGAGATCGACGATCGGCCGTTCTTCTTTTGGATATTCCCTTCCGAATTCATCGAGCAACAGCTCCAATTTCGGCCGCAGCGGCGCTCCCGGATGAATCCCCACTACCCGGCCGATGTTTCCATCGTTGATCAGCACCATGCTCCCTATGGGATAGATTCCCATACTCTTGATAAACACCTTGAGGATATCCGGATCGAACCGTCTGCCGTTGTCCCCTAATAAGGATTTCATGGCATTGTAGCCAATCATCGGATCCCGATACGGGCGGGAAGAATTCATCGCCTCAAAGGCATCTGCGATAGAAACGATCCTCGCAAGATCAAGGATACTCCGACCTGAAAGCTTCCGCGGATAGCCGGTACCGTCCCAGCGTTCATGGTGCTGAAGAGCAACCATTCCGATCTCATTCTGATACCCGAGTTGATCGGTGATGGTTTTATATGAATATACCGGATGAGTATGTATTTGCTTCAATTCTTCCTGATTGAGTTTGTCTTTTTTGTTGAGGACCTTTTCCGGAACCCGATACATACCAACATCATGCAAAAGAGCACCTGTCACCAGCTGAAGTATCCGGTGATGGGGTATTTTTAGCTGCTGAGCTGTTACCAGCGAAAGAATGGCAGTATTTACACCGGTGCGAGCATATTTCTGTTCCGCCTCCCGGTAGAGCAGGATGATCTGTATCAGATCATCCCGGAAATCATGAGCAAGCTTGAGGATTTCATTTACCTGATTGTCTATAGCCTCTGATGATCCCTCTCCCTGGGGAAGGGCCTGAAAAATCTCGTCGACTGAATTGACCACTTTCCGGTATGCCCGGTAAACAGCATTCTTTTCCAGTGCTTCATCAACCTCGGAAACCAAACTGCTTTCTTCCTCTTCATTCTCTTCAATAGGCTCCCCGTCGCTGTACACATTTTCCAGACCCCATTTTTCCAGCCTTTTGATATCTTTCTCTTTCAAAGCTATACGTTCAGGAACAAGGAGGTTCTGTTCATCTACATAGACCGGTTGGGAGAACTTCATTCCTGCTTTCAAATCTTCAATTTTGTAGGCTTTCATATCTTTTCCTTTACCCTGTTTATATAGACAAGAATGGAGGCAAGTATCTGATAGTACCGCTCAGGAACCTGCTCATAGATATCGAGTTCATAAAGTCCCTCGGTGAGCTCAGGCTCGTCTAAAACGGCAACATCATATTCCCGGGCAAGCTCCCGAATCCGTTCTGCCAGCCTTCCGGCCCCCTTTGCTGATACAAACGGTGCCGGAAGAGAGGGATCGTATTTTACAGCAACAGCTCGATCTTTTTCTTTTCCCATACGCTATACTACTTCATCAACACCGTGGAGAGTTCCCTTCTGCGTCTTTACTGCAAAGCCGTCTACCTCGCGAAGATCGCCGGGAACCGCTTCCATACGTACGGCCAACTGTTTCAGTTCTTCTGCAAGCTTGGTAAATGCAGTTCCCGAGTGCACGTTCTGCCTTGAAATGTCTGCAAAGAGACGCATTGTATCCTCCCCCTTTATAGCATGGTCCAACCTGAAAATCCAGCTGTCTTCTCCGTCCCGTATTTCAAAAACCACAATATCATCCATTCCCTCCCGCCGGTGTATGCGAACACTTCCTGCCAATTCCATTTTCTCGATTTGGGAGCGGAAGGGAACAATAATCCAGCCATCCCGTTCAGCAGCGAGTTGATTGGCGATCTGCAGAGGATCTCCGCTTTCTCCCGAACCTATCCTGATTTCAGGGGCAATACGGTCCGGGACTTCACAAGCCTCATCACTAGCCTCCTGATGCTGTGTGCCCGAGTGGCGTTTCTTCTGTTGTTTCCCGCCATCATGGCCGGAATTTGCTGAATTCTCTTGCCGGGAATCCTGCCGTCCAGGCTGTTCTTCGAGTGCACGGATGAGGTCGGAAAGGCTGCGTTCGTCCGGGAGAATTCCGGAACGCAGCAGCGCAGCCAATAGGCCCGCGGATCTTTTGTCTTCCCTGCCGGAGGAGGATAGCAAACGATAGGCAGAGAAAAACAATTCTTCTCTTAAAGGCAGTTCATGCCCGAGAAAAGCATGGACGAGGTTTTCTGTTCTTGTATTGAAGGGGACATTGAATCCCGAAGTGAGGGTCCGCAGCGCATTTCGCTCGGTATCTTGCAGGGTCAGAATAAATGACTTCCCCTGAATCCGTACACGCGCCCGGTAGAGTGCACCCGGCATGAGCCGGAGATCGGTGCGTGCACGAAATTCTTTGCCGGCGAAATGCACGCTCCATTTCCCGGAGCCTACCATCCGGTTTACCCGAACGTTAACCATCTGCCCGTTTTGCAGATGTTCAGGAACAGGGGCCCGAATCTGAAGAGATCCGGTGCCGGATACCCGCATAGTACCCTCGTTTACTTAATCCGAAGCAGGGGTGACTGTCTTCGATTCTTTGCGTTTGATACGCTCGGAGACCTTAGCCGCTTTACCAACCCGTTCACGAATGTAGTAAAGCTTGGCACGACGCACACGCCCATTTCGTACGACTTCGACCTTTTGAACACGCGGGGAATGGATAGGAAAAACACGTTCCACACCAACACCATAAGACATCTTCCTCACGGTAAAGGTTCTACTGATTCCGGCATTTTTCATAGCAATACACAGCCCTTCGAAGACCTGAATTCGTTCAGTTTTCCCCTCTATAATCCGGAAGTGAACCTTGACCACATCGCCTACGCGAAAGTCCAATTCGTCTTCATTTTTCATCTGTTCTTGTTCTATGCTTCGTACCGTATCCATTGTTCCGCTCCTTTGGTATCTCTATTCACCGTCGTTTTTTTCAGACTTATCATCTTCGACCTGTCCTTCTTTGCTGACAAGCAAATCCGGTCGAAATCGGCGCGTCAGTTCCAGACGCTGCCGGTACCTCCATTCCTCTATTGCTGCATGGTTCCCGGAACGCAGGATCTCAGGCACCTGTTTTCCGTGAAACACTTCAGGTCGTGTATACTGGGGATATTCCAGCAATCCTTCCTGAAAACTCTCTTCTTCGAGCGAATCACCGGTAATAACCCCGTCAATTAACCGATACACAGTATCAACGATCGTTAAAGCCGCTACCTCTCCCGAAGAGAGAACATAATCGCCCAGCGAACGGCGTTCATCAACATACTCTTCAATAACCCGTTCGTCTATCCCCTCGTACCTTCCGCACAGAATGATCAGATGATCAAACCTGCTGAGCCTTTCAGCATCATCCTGATGGTAAAGAGGAGCGGTCGGGCTCGGATAGAGAATCCGCCGCTTCTGTCCCTCTGTTACCGGCTGATCTGCAAGCACCGTCTCGATAGCAGTTGCTATCGGTTCGGCCTTCATGACCATTCCCGCGCCGCCGCCATAGGGGGCATCATCGCACGTTCGGTGCCGATCGAAAGCAAAATCCCGTATGTTTACCACCTCATACGAGATAATACCACGATCAACAGCCTTTGCCATAATGGATGCACCGAAATAGGCCTCCACAATTTCAGGGAAAAGCGTCAGGATGGTAAACTTCATTCCAGTATCCATTCCTCCAGAAGCTCGATCCTTCTTGAATCTACCGAAATTTCTCCAATAAATTCCTTTCGAAAGGGTATCAGATAGACACTTTCCTCTCCCTGTACCTCGAGAAGATCATTCTCCGGGCCGAAGACAATCGACTTGACCGTCCCTACACATTTTTGCTCGAAATATACCGAACATTGACAAAGATCAGCGTGATAGTATTCATCAGGACCGAGCTTTGCCGCCTGGCCCCGTTCCACTTGCATTTCCATTCCGGTCAGCCGGGCTGCTTCTTCAGGGCTATCAACACCGGCAAACTTCATAAGCAGCTGATCACCGTGCCGTATCGTCCGTTCTACCGTAACACGGACTTGTCTGTTTCCCCGAACCAGCTCCGCTTCCCGTATTGTCTCCAGGTGTTCCAACTCGCCGGAAAGAGAGCGGACTTTTATGTCGCCCTCTATTCCGGAACGTTTTCCTAGAACAGCTACGGTCAACTTCTCCGGCAGCACGTCAATCGAGTATCTCCAGAACGACCCGTTTGCCGGTTTTGGTAGCGGAGGCACTCAGGATCGTCCGTATAGCCTTCGCTATCCTCCCGTGCTTTCCAATCACTTTGCCGATATCATCCGGGTCTACGCGAAGTTCGAGAATTGTGGATTTCTCGCCTTCGATAATACTGACTTCAACACCATCCGGGCTATCGACCAGCGACCTGGCAACAAATTCAACCAGTTCCTTTTCCATAAGAGGCTCCTTCCATACGAGGCGAAAAGCCCGCCTTAAAGGTCGATATCCTTCTTGTTCAGAAGTTTTTTTACTGTCGGTGTAGGCCTGGCTCCCTTACTGAGCCATTCCCGGATCCTGTCTTCTTTGAGGACGATCTGTTGATCTTCTACTTCAATGGGCCGATAAAACCCGACTTCCTCAATAGCTCGCCCGTCTCGAGGGGCCCGTGAATCCATGACAACAATGCGGTAAAATGCCCGTCTTTTAGTTCCAAAACGTTTCAGTCTAATCTTGACTCCCACACGTATCCTCCTTGCAATATCCTAAGAATTGTAACTATCCAAATAATCAGCCGAACTGCGACATGAGTTTCTGCTGGTATTTCTTGTTTTTTGAAACCTTTTTCATGGTTTGCCGAGTCTTTTCGAATTTCTTGAGCAGCCGGTTCACCTCGTATACTGACGTCCCGCTTCCCTTTGCTACACGCTTCCGCCTCGAAGGGCCGAGTATGCGATGGTTCAGGCGTTCTCCCCTCGTCATCGAAAGGATAATAGCCTCCTCTTTCTTTATTTGATCCTCATCCACCGCATCCGGATCGACAGCACCCTTCATGCCGGGCATCATCTCCATCACCGATTCGAGACTACCCATTTTGCGTAGCCGGGCAAATTGGTCGAGATAGTCCTGCAGCGTGAAGGCGGCAGTCTGTATTTTCTTCTGAAGTTCTTCGGCTTCATCCTGTTCAACAGTAGCCTGAGCCTTTTCGACCAGGCTAACGACATCACCCATTCCCAGAATTCGAGTCGCTATGCGCTCAGGATAAAAAGCCTCAAGATCCTCCGGTCGTTCCCCTGTACCAATGTATTTAATTGGACAACCGGTTACCGTTTTCATCGACAGAGCAGCACCGCCGCGGGTGTCGGAGTCGAACTTGCTGAAGATCACCCCGCTGACTTCGAGGGATTCATGGAAGCTCTTGGCAATATCAACGGCATTTTGTCCGGTCATAGCATCGAGAACAAGCAGCGTCTCGACAGGATCGGCAGTCTTTTTTACCCGCCGTATCTGTTCCATCAGATCTTCATCGATCTGCATCCGTCCTGCCGTGTCGATGATTACCGTGTCATGGTCTCCGCGCTTTTCTTCTTTCAATACATCCCGTACAAATGCAACCGGGTCCTCTCCAGAGCGTCCCTTCTGCACGTCCACACCGACACGCTCGGCAAGAACAGCAAGCTGCTCAACCGCCGCCGGTCGAGTAAGGTCTGCGGCTACAAGAACCGGTTTCCGCCCCTCTTCCTTGAGTTTGCGAGCAAGTTTGGCTGCCGTCGTGGTCTTTCCTGAACCCTGAAGCCCGACCATGAGAATGACACTCTTCGTATCCGGACCTTTGAGCTGGAGTTCCTGACGCTCTTCTCCGAGAAGCTTTACAAGACGATCATGGACAACCTTAACAAATTGTTCGCCCGGTGAAACAGAACGGATTACCGCCTCTCCGGTAGCCTCTTCGATCGTCCGGTTGATAAACCGGCGGACCACGCGCAGATTAACATCGGCTTCGAGGAGTGCGACCTTGATCTGATCAACCGCATCCTGGATGTTCTTTTCCGTGATCGAGGATTTTCCGGATATGTTCCGTACAACATCCGATATGTTTTTGGTCAGCCCTTCGAGCATACCTATGACGCCTTATAAGTTTTCGTCTGTATTGTAGCGTTTTTTATACCCATTTCAAGCAGTGATGTCAACCGGCGGGGACTTGAACAGAATCTGCAAGACCAGACGCCGATATTTCAACAGCTATAGCTTGTTCTCAACCGAAGCGGAAATCATCGAATGTTGAAATACTGGCGTTCGAGGTAGCGTGCTCGCCGGTCCGCTGCTTCCCACAGCTGAGAGGGAGGATAACCCCGCCCCACACTTTTATAGGCAGCAAGGGCTCGTCGGAGATCACGGGTGGGCCCCTCGATTTCATAGAGTGAGCCGAGGGTGAAATAAACGAGCCCTCTCTTTGGCGAGGCCTGTTCCCATTGTGATAGAGCCTCAGCCAGACCTATTGCCTCCGCTATTCTCCCCTGCTCTTCCAGCCGTTCGATATACCCGAGATACTGATCAATGGGAAAATCCGGCAGTCTGCCGGGGTCTCCGTTCCAGTGTATCAGTTCAGAGCCAATTTCCCGCAGGCTTTCTTCCGTGCCGGGCACTTCGCTCTGGAGTTCGTATCCTCCCTGCTCATATGCAGCTATTCCTCCGGTTTCCGATTGGGCTTCTGCGCCCTCTTTTGAACCGTCCGGTGTTTCACTATCATCAGTGTTCTCTGCAATGTTATCGCTTGCCTCAGCTTCCTTGCTGTCTACATCAATCCGTATCCGACGGCGCTGAGCGCCCCCTTCAAGCGGGTCTTGTCTGAGAAAAAGAACGGGATACTCTCCCTCCGGAAGCCCTTTCAGAACAAATCGTGTCTGATTGTCCGATACGTTCCGTTCTACGAGCTCAGGTTCCTCTTCCCCGTCGGGGGCTCCGAGGTAGATCCAACCGCTTCCTTCCAGTCTGATGGTGATATCGAAACCAGGTTGCTCGGTGACCAGCTGGTCCAGCTTTGAGGGAGACTGGGCGGGCTGAGGGGTTTGGGCGGCTTCGGCGGCCGGTTCGGGTTGGGTGGCCTGGGGGGCCGGCTGGGTGGCCTGAGGGGCCTGGGTAGCTTCGGCGGCTGGTTCAGACTGGGCGGCCGGTTCGGGTTGGGCGGCCTGGGCGCCCCGGGCGGCCGGCTGGGTGGCCTGAGGAGACTGTGCGGACTGGGCGGCCTGCTGCTGTCTGGGTGCCGGAAGTTCCTCCGCCGGTTCTTTTTCTGGAGAATTGGGTATAATCGGGAGCTCGGGTGCCGGCAGGTTTACCGGCTCGTCCTCCTGAACGGTTTCAGCCGAAGGTGAAGCGATGATTTTGGGAAACTCTGCTTTTTGCCCGATGGGTTGCTCACTATCTGTTTTCCGGCCGGCAGATTCATCTCCGGAGACAGCGGGGGCCTCAGTATTCGATGCAGCGGCTTTCGGTTGCTCAGTATCCTCTTCCGGAGAAGTGGACATACCGGCACAGGAGAACATCATCCCGGAGACAAGAAGTATCAGTAATGGTTTTTTTTTAAGGAACCGGTTCAAAGGCCTCATTCAATCTCAACTCCATCTCAGAAAGAAAAAGCTCATATAAACCTTCCGCCTCGAGCCGGCTGCGATAGGGTGCGGTATCGGAATCCGTCCAGCGGGAAGGAGCCTTCCGTAGAGGATCCGGCTGCGGCTTTAGGTAGAATTCCGGTTCGTCGGGAATAATCAGCCGATCAGGTTCCACACTCGCCTGCATAGATGAAGTTTCATTCTTTTCGGCAACAGTTTCTTCCCTGTCTTCCGCCTCTTCCTGCTCGGTTGAGCGTATAATGATGAGAGTAACGGCAGCAGTGAGTACGGCAATAATCACGAGAACCATCCCATATCGTATCAGAGCATCGCGACCGATCATTCTACTGCAACCGCCTCCTTATCCAGGCGTATCGCAACAATCTTTGAAACGCCCGATTCTTCCATCGTCACGCCGAGCATTGTGGATGCAGCGGCAATTGTTTTTTTGTTGTGGGTTATAACGATAAACTGACTTGTGCGTCCGAATTCCATCAAAAGATTAACAAAGCGTCCGACATTTGACTCATCCAGAGCAGCATCGATCTCATCGAGAATACAAAAGGGCGAGGGCTTGACCATGTAGGTGGCAAAAAGGAGAGCAATTGCTGTGAGCGACCTCTCTCCCCCTGAAAGCAGAGCGATGTTTTCGAGTTTTTTTCCGGGAGGCTGAGCAAAGATATCAATTCCCGTTTCCAGAACCTGCTCAGGATCATCGAGAATCAACTCCGCCCGTCCCCCACCGAAGAGACGCCGAAACATAAGATGGAAGTTTTGTTTAATTCTGTTATAGGTTTCCATGAACCGTTCGGTAGATTCTTCGCGAATCTCCCGGGTGACTTCCTCCAGGTCTTTTCTTGCTTTCCGGAGGTCTTCGAGCTGATCGTTGAGAAACTTGTAACGCTCTTCCACTTCCCGAAATTCCTCAGGGGCCATCAGGTTGACCTGACCTAAGGATTTGAGCTCTCCCTTGAGATCGCGGACCGCATCCCGAATATCTGCTTCACTGTCGCTGATATCAAAAAGCCGCTTTTCGAACTCTTCCAGGCTGCGAGAATGCCGTTCTTCGAAATTCTCGAAAATGTCCTTCTCCCGGGTCTCGAGCTGTGCGATCTGTAACTGAACAGATTCCAGTTTGCCCTGGATCTGCTGCAGCTGCTCTCGTTGTTTTCGGAGTGAGGATTCCCTCTTGTTTAAATCTTTATTTCTTCCTGATATGCCGCTGCGATAGGTTTGGGTCTCTTTTTCCAGCTCTTTCCGCTGTTTTTGCAGTTCGGCAAGCCGCTTTCGCCTTTCAGCATTTTCTTCGGTCATTTTTGCAAGACGTTCCTCGAATTGCTTGATTCCGGCTTTCGTTTGTTCGAGGGTCTTGGTCCGTTCTTCGGACTCCCGCTGGTCCCGTTCGTATTGATCCTTCAGATTCTCGTATCGGGTCCGCACATGGGCCTGATTAACCCGTAATTCTTCGAGAGTCCGTCTGTATTCAGCGTTTTTCGCTGATGAGCGCTCATTCTCTTCGCGCAACTCGCTTATTTCGCTCTGAGCATTGTGTATGATTGAAGAAATATCGGAAAGCCTGCCGTCGATTTCCCGTTTTTTCGTCATGATCCCCTCTGGGGCAAGAAGAGAATCTAGAAACGAAGGAATCATGTTCCGTAATTCGTTGAGTTCTTCTTCGAAATCCTTCAACAGCTGCTGGATGTCCTCCATACCAGAAAGCGCTGTTTCCAGGTTTTCTTTGGCGCGCTCACCCTGCAGGGCGATGGAATCCCGAATAAGCTCGATTTTACCCTGAACGGAAATTTTCACGGATTGGTAGGTGTTGTGGATCCGCTGATCGATCTCCTGATGCCGGGTGAGAGAGTATCCGGTTTCCCGAAGGCCCCGGTCGAGTTCGGCAACGATATCATCGGTAAGAGAGCGGAGGGTATGGTGCAGTTGTTCACGTTCTGCTTCGGCATCGGTTATTCGTTTTTCCATTTCCGTGATACGAGCTTTTCTATGTTCGATCCGTTCGGTGTTCGCATCAATAGCTTCCGTAAATTCGGTAATATTTCCTGCTATGGTATCGAGTTGCCCTTTTGTGGTTTCTATCTCATCGAGCCGTTCGTTCAGCTCCTTTTGAAGGGCTTCGAGCTTTTTCCGAGCCGATTCGGCTCGTTTGTGTTCGCTGTCGATGCTTCGTTCAATCTCTCCAACACGTTCCTCAGTAATTCCGACTTGCGTTTCGATATTCGAGTATTCCATATCCACCTGGTAGATACGACGCTGAGTGTCTGCAAGCCGGGATTCGAGCTTGTTTACTTCATCGAGATCGGTTTCCATGGTGTCTTCGATCTCCCGTATCTTCCCGTCCATTTCCTGATATGCGGCTTGGCGCTTTTCCAGTTCCTCTTTCCTCGAGCGCCGGTCGCTGCGGATACTCTTTAGCTTTAAAAGTTGGAGGTCGACTTCACGTTCGAAGATTTCTTCTCGAATCGTACGGTAGCGAATAGTTTTTTCCGACTGTTTTCTGAGGGTTTCGTAGCGTTTTTTTACCTCAGAGAGGATATCCTCGATCCGGGCCATATTATCTTCGGTCTTAGCAAGTTTCCGTTCGGCTTCAGCGCCCCGGGCGATGAATTTTGTAATCCCTGCAGCTTCCTCGAATATATATCGCCTGTCTTCCGGTTTATTGGAAAGAATTTGATCGATTCTTCCCTGTTCCATGATTGAGTAAGCCGATTTTCCGATCCCGGTATCGTAAAATAGTTCTCGGATGTCTTTGAGTTTAACCTGTTTCCCATTGATCGCGTATTCACTCTCTCCGGAACGAAAAAGACGCCGCCGTACTTCGATTTCCGGAAGATCTATAGCCAGCATTCCATCGTCGTTTTCTAAGGTCAGCACAACTTCGGCAACATTTACGGCTTTTCTTTGCTCAGTTCCACTGAAGATTACGTCTTCCATCCGGTCTGCTCTAAGGGACCTGGCCGCCTGTTCTCCGAGAGACCACTTGATCGCGTCGACGACATTGCTCTTGCCGCAGCCGTTCGGTCCGAGCAGAGCTGACACCCCCCGGGAGAATTCTATCCTGGTTTTATCGGCAAAAGATTTGAAGCCGAATATATCGACGGATTTTAGTAGCAAGTTCTGTCTCCTGTATAGGCGAGGCCGGATATATTTGATCTGTAGTCTATCACATGTAACCTGCCTCTATCTATGGAAAAAAGCGCCGGGCACACTCGAAAAACATAATTCAGGCTACCAAATCATTCTGTTTTTTCATAGAATAAACAGATGATTTGCGGAATCGACGAAGCAGGAAGGGGGCCGCTTGCCGGCCCGGTCTGCGCAGCGGTAGTTGGCTGCAACTCTCCTGATCTGCCGGAAGGACTTGACGACTCCAAACGCCTGAGTCCGAAGAAACGGGAAAGCTTTGCGCTGTCAATCATGAACAGCAAGTGCCGCTGGGGGATCGGTTGGGCATCAGCAGCTGAAATAGACCGGCTTAACATACACTATGCCACTCTTCTGGCTATGCAGCGCGCCTTCAGCCGGCTTCATTCCCGTTTCCCGGCGGATTTCGAGGAGGTAGTCGTAGACGGAAAATTCGTTCCTGATTTGCCGATCTCTTCGCGGGCAGTTATCGGAGGAGACGGGACCATTCCCCAGATTATGGCGGCTTCCGTGCTGGCTAAGGTTGCACGGGACCGTTGGATGGAGCGGTTTTCCTGGATTTATCCTGAATATGATTTCGAACGGCACAAGGGTTATCCCACCAAAGACCATCGCCGTTCGATCCTCCTGAACGGGCCTTCACCCATCCATCGGCTTACTTTCCGCCTGACTGCCGATCAATAAATTGCACTGCCTTATCGAAAGCATCCAGGAAATCAGGCATGTCTTCCTTGAATACCATGATCTGACGCCGTTCAAACATGCCGTTATCCTGTTTTTTTGATTCAACAATATTCAGGAACAGATCGCCCATACGGTTCTCTTTTACATTGAAGTAATAAGTCCGTTTCGGTGTTGTTGCTTGACTCGAAAATACCTCTCCGCGTTTTCCCATGCCGTTTCATCCTTCCCTTTTCCTTCTGTTGATACGCTTATCATATCCGAACCAACTTTTTTTCGCAATTTCTTTTCAAAAATTGAAGCAGCTCTTTTTGTTCGAGGGTAAACCTGAGTGATGAAAGGGAAAACATGCAAACTTTTTGTCCGGATCATTCCGGCAGTTCTTTTCGGAGCATTACTGTTGCTCTTCTGGGAAAGCGGCCTATTGATCAGCATACAAGGACAAAAAGAATCCCTGTACGAAGCGAAAACCGCATATAACAGCGGTGAAAAAGAAAAGGCCCTTGAAATACTTCGAAAGACCGCCGACCGGATGCCTGCCGCCGGTGATATTCCCCTCTGGATTGCCCGTATTCTCATTGACCAGAAAAAATACCATCAGGCCCTCCGAAGTATTAACCGGCATCTGCCTGTCAACAAAAACCACACCGGCCTTCTCATCATGAAAGCCCGGGCCCTGAAGGCCCTTGAAAGAAAGGCGGAAGCATATGCGGTATACAGGGCCGCAGCCGATCAGCTCAAAATTCTGGAAACAGCCTATCTGGAATTGGCGGATCTTGCCTTTTCCTTCGGAAACGGGGAGGAAGCGTATAAATATCTGCATATGGCCGGAATCAGGCCGGAAACGACAAAGGCAGGAAACAATGGAAACAAGAAATAACCCTCTTCTGCAAACCTTCCAGGCTGCTTTTCTCCGCACCTCTCATGGGGCCATCCTGCTTGCTCTTATCCCTTTGCTCAGTGGGTTTTTATGCTTCGCCTCCTGTGTTGGGATGATACAGCCGAAAAGCTTCGGCCCCCTTCCTGCAAACAGCCGCACCTTTCCCTCCGGGCACACTGTGCAAATCGGCAGCATCCGTGTCCATGCAGAGAAATCCGGCATGGTCTACCGACTTTGTTTGGATACAGCTTCAAAAACCCTTCTTCAAAAACAGCCCGCCGAACGGGAAAGCAAAGAGTCCACTCCCCGTTCCACACTCGATATTGTTCTCAATGTTTCCTCTACGAGCAGGAATTACCTTCCACAAACATCGGTTGCCCTCACCCTGATTTTGAAAAAGGATGATGGATCGGTTAGGCATCGAATATCTCTTGTTGATAAGACCGATCAGTCACCGTTGAGCTGCCGCTATATATTTCTTCTGCTAAAAAGGGGTATCGAATCACTTTCCCCGGAGGCCAGGCGGTGAAGTTTGTACGAAGCAATAGGTTCGGCTTCTGCTTTTGTATTTATCTTATGGTAAACAGCATCTTTTCACCCTTCATTCCCGCAGAAAACAGTACTCCTCCCGGTTCCCCCGGAGGCCGGAAAATGTTGTCGTCGTACGTTGATTCTATTGACCTCTTTCTCGATTCACATTGGGAGACGGATCCTGAAGGTTCAAAACTCGATCAAACCCTAGCATCCCTCCGCTTTGCTCATCGCAGAAACAATCTGCTTCCGCCTCACATATCCTTCGGCTACCGTCAGCACGCCTCGGTGGTATTTTTCGATCAGGATAGGCGGCAGCAGAATTTGTTTTTTCGTGTTGAAACACCGATCGATCCAGGATACTACCGGGAAAAGCATGTTTCATACCAATCGAATTTGAAATCAACAGCTTTGAAAAAAAAGCAACGCCGTCTAGAGAGTGATTATCGCATAATGCACATGTTGTTAAAAATTCTTCTGCTCAGAAGAAAAATCAGCAATCTTGAAATGCAAAGAAAGCATTCCAAGCACCTCCTGACTGCAGCTCGGAAGAGGAAGTCTCTCGGCCTGACGGTTTCTGCCGGTGTGGTAGATACCCGCATTCACTTCGATAAATTGACTGAAGAAACACGGCTCCGGAAGAATACTATGAAAATGCACAGGAAATGCATCGAACAAATCGGCATGGACCGGGAAATACTCACGGGTTTCATTTCTCATATTACTCTCGACAGTTCATATACCGGTTTTCTTGACCCACCTGAAACCGGCAAAGCGCTGGAACTTATCAAGCAAAACGATGCCGCCTATCAATCCATCTTGGCCTCGATGCGAATGCATGAGGTGAAATCAAAAAGATTTCCGCTGAAAAGCGAACTCGTATTAGAAATCGGCATGAATAAAAACAATAGCTTTCCATTCTATCCCTACTTTTCCGCCGGCCTGCAGCTCGTTCCCTGGAAAGAAGAAGAAACGACGAGGGTTGATTTTACCGTCGGCACCTCGCCCCCTTTCGGCCGGTATCGTACTCTACAGACTCAGACGGAGATAAACAAAATCCTCTCAGAGATCGGTGGTTCCGGAAAAGGGTTGCAGGCTGTTTTATTGCAGGAAAGAGACCAAAGATCCCGGGACCTTTTCCAGAAGTATGAAAATCTTCTTATCGATATTGATTCGAAGCGTAACAGGTCAAGGATACTTCAGCATCAACTGAAAGCCGCATCGGAAAGGGCGATCCGTTTTCGTACTATGTTTTCCAAAGGGAGAGTGTCATCTTTCGATTATCAGAAGGCCCAGCTGTACCGGAATTCCAAACAGGAACAACTCGATGAATCGGTTTTCGATCTCTGGGATACCGAAATTCGCACTGCATTGTTTCTTGGCATGGAAGCTGTGGAACTTTTGGAACCAATTCTCTCCCTGAGGCAAAACAGGAATGGTGTTATGCAGCATTCCTCCAGTTGGAGGGCTGCCCAATGAGAAAAAGGGGGAAAGGGGGAACGGGCGGTTTTTTTCCGCGAGTCCTGCCGATTCTTGCGGCAGGAGTTGTTTTCTCTTTTTTGCCGGGGTGCGATAGGAGTGATGCACAGGCAGAGAGCGGGTCCCTTCCCATCGTGCCTGTTTGTCTAGTCAAAGAACGGGTAGAAAGTGGGGGTTTCACGGAAATTGGCACGGTAAAGGCAGGCAAAAAAACCCAAATTCCAAGCCGTGTCGGTGGGTATATCGAGTATATTGCTGTGGAAGAAGGCCGCAGAGTCGGCAAGGGCGATCTGATAATGAAACTGTCCAATCCCTCTCTTGGATACGAGATCAAACGCACCTATAACACTATCAAACAATTCAAATCAGAAAAAAAACGTCTTGAATCACAAATTTTTTCAACCGGTCGAGATATTGAAAGATATTTGATTACCCTGCGCAGAAAACAATCCGAGGTTGATCTTCAAGAATTACAGATGGAAGAAAAGAAAAAAGAACTCTCCCGCCTTCGAGAACTTTATTCTGAACAGGCAGTAAGCAGAAGTGAACTCGAATCTTTGAAATCAAAAACCGAGGAACAGAAAATACGGCTCGATATTGCGAAGGCTAATCTCGCCTCAGCTCAAATCGGATATCGGGATAATGATATCGAAGCTGCAGGATACGGGCCCTGTAAATCTAAAAATGATCGGATAGGGTTCCTTTCAAAAATTCATTACAGCGGCCTTTTCTCCGAACTAGTTAGCCTTGAAATAAAAAAGGAAAATGCTGAACTCGAACTAGGAAACCTTAACCGCTTAAAAAATAATTTAGAAATACGATCTCCTGTAGAAGGTTCGGTATTCAACATAACCGCTTTTACCGGAAGCTATGTTGAAGCAGGAACACATCTGTGCACTATCTTAAATAAAAATAAATTGCATATCGAGTGTAGATTTCCGGAACAAAAACGTGACATCGTTCGGCCCGGCAGCCAGGTAACATACAACCACCACGATTCCCAAAATCACGGCAGCGGTACTGTTCTAAGCGTATCTGCTGTAAGCTCTCCATCTTCAGCCAGTATCTTCGCCGTCATTGAGATAAACGAACCTTCCGTAAAACATGATATTTCCACAAGCGATAATTCACGGCCGCCGAGAGGGAGCAGCCTGTTCCCGGGTACTCTTGTTGATGTGAATTTTAAACCACCGAAGGAAACGGTATATTCAGCGGTACCCGAAACCGCCGTAGCTTTCGATAAAAATGAAAGATCTTACCTTTACGTACTTCATGAAAATATTTTAACAAAGCGTTTTGTAAAACTGGGAGAAACAGACGGTAAATGGATTGAATTGCTGAAGGGGCCTGAACCGGGGACACAGATATTATGCAGCCGGCCGGAATTCTACAACGATGGAATGGAGGTTGAAGTTCAAAAATGAAAATACCTATATGGTTTTTATTTTTTACTCTTTTATTGCCTTTTTCCTGCACTGATGTCTTGTCGCCCGTTGTCTCTGGAATAAAAACTCGCGGAATTACCGTATCTCCCGAAAAATACAATCAAACAATCGCATCTTCCAAAGATATATACGCAGAATTTGACTTTCCGGTACGGAAAGATTCTGTCGAGGCCTGTCTGAACGTACGGGACACCAAAATAGTATCAGGAACCTTTTCGTGGAAAAAAGATCGAGTGCTTTTTTCGCCTGATGCGCCTCTTTTACCTGGACGAAGATACTGTTTCTCGTTAATAGGTACAATATATGGAACTGATGGAACAACCTATCCTGTGCATAGACGTATTCCCTTTTATTTCCAAAGCAGATCAGCTGAACACGGCTCTTCCGTCTCGTTAACTCCGGAGACAGGAAGCACAATTGTTCCCGGCGATTCCATCTCGATCTCTTTCCCCCGCCCAATAGATGTGAAAACAATTGAAAACGGTCTATCTGTCTTCCCCCCTTCGTCGTTTGACATGGACATACAAGAGGAAGGCCGTCTTCTGAAAATAATTCCCGAACCAAGCTGGAAATCCCATCAGGACCTCAAAATTCAAAGCGGGGCAAATCTCAGCTATTCAGATGGGATTCCGGTTCCTCATTTTGAAAGCACACTGCGGGTTGACGATAACCGTCCGCCGGCTGCCATCTCCGAATTCGGAACGGCAAAAAACCTTCCCGGCTCTTCCTTTCCTGATAAGAGATCCGGCTCGAATGAGCTCGAACAGAATAGGGCAATCATGATTTTCTTTTCCCGCCGGATGGACGATGCAAGCGTGGAATCTGCATTCCGAATATACCCTCCTGTCCTCGGGGACTTCTTCTGGTTCGACAAGGGAAAAACTCTTGTATTCAGCCCCGGAGAAACATATATACCCAAAACAACCTATCAGGTAACCGTCGGACACTCGGCTTTTGATTACGAAGGGATTCCGTTGAATGAAACCTTCACGAAAAATTTTCATTCTTCCGACAAACCACTCGAGATTCTTTCCATTACCTATGGAAATGAAAAGGAAATTCTTCCCCCTTTTCATTCAGGGGATATCCGGATGGTTGATGTGGACATTCCGCCTAACGAACTCATCATAAAAATAGAATTTTCTATTCCAATTATTATCGAAAGCGAAAAGGCCCATGTCCAACGCTTGATCTCTTTTCGCCCAATATTCCCACCCGGAACATCAGAACCGGAAAAGTCCGGATCATTCTGGACCGGCAACTCAATCATCTACACTCGTTATGAGGGCTTAAAGCCGTCTGAGGACGGCCAACGCTTTCTCTACCGGCTGAATATACCCGGCGGCCGCGGGGGATTACAAAGCGATTCTCAGACCTTTCTCCAGGAGGATTGTAATGTCGTTTTCGAAACAAAATAGAACAGGTTTGTATCAGAACAACTCCGAAATTTCCAGCCGGCATGTTCAGGTATTCTGTAGGTATACGCCGATTTTCCTCCTGATTCTTTTTATAATTGCAGGATGCAAGGAGATCGATGCGTACCTGTTCATGAGTCCCCCACAAATCGTATCGCATGAGCCGGTTTCCGGTTGTATCGGTTCGAAACAGGTGGAAATGATCAGGATTCGCTTCAGCCGCCCTATGAGGATGAGTTCCGTAGAAAATGCTCTGGAACTATTTGGAGATTCAGGACCTAGAAGCGCTCATTTTTCCTGGGATAACTCTGAATTAACCGTAACCCCTACCCCTCCAATACCTCCGGGCGAAGACATCCTTCTTTCAATCGGCACCTCTGCTGAAGATTCATATGGCAATTCTTTAGAGCAGGGATGGGAACTTTCCTTCTCTACCAGTCCAGCTGATCAAGCATTCAATCTGGACACTGTTCGTCCGGAAGAGGGAGTTGTATTAACCGAAAGGGAACCAATAGAATTGGTTTTTAATCATCCAGTCCGGGAAAAAAGCATCGCAGGGAATGTGAACTTTTCCCCTTCCGTCGGCGGGGTGTTCGAGTTTACTCCTCGTGGTTCATTAATGTTTCTTCCTGATTCTCCCTGGAAATCGTATGGCGGGGACATAGAACTGGAAATTCTTGAAGGATTATCGAGCAGTTCCTTCAATTCGCTGGCAGAAAGGGTTTCGATCGCATACAAGACAATTGCCGCCCAAAATCCGGTTATACGTCGTGTTGAAGCAGTAAATCCCGGTATTCCCCTGCAGTCAACCGAAAACGATACCATCACAACACAAGGGATAGATATCAAAAGCACTTTTCTCATAGAGTTCGAGGACGCAATCTCTTTGGATGATTCGAGAGATTTCGTATATATCGAACCCTCCGCCCCCGTTATTTTGTCGAAACCATCACCTTCGGTTCTTTCAGTCTGTCCTGTAGATCCATTGGAATATAATCAAAGGTATGAACTTCTGGTGCACGCCCAACGTTTTCCTTTTCTTACCAATGCAGATTCTTCAAGGCCTCCCGAAATCCTGGCCGTTGGCTTTACACCCCGAGCAGGAATAGATCCCCCTGAACTGCTATCACTCAACCAGAGGGTAGAATTTGAAACAGAACATACTGCTGCATTTGATATATACGGCAGTTCCTTTGGAGGGAATACCCTTATACCTGCAGAAATTGCCGAAGCATTCTCACTCTACAGTCCCGGCGGCCGATGCTACTTTAAAATCCGCACCTTTGTTACATCTCCTTCCGACTGTGCTGATTTACCCGATTCTCAGAATTTTACCGTCCAGCGCTTTTTCGTAGACATAATCGATCCTGAAATCTACGGGATAATGGAAATACTCATTGGCTCGAATATCAGTGACAATTCAGGAAACAGAATGAAAGATGATTTCTATCGAGAAATTCAATGGACTCTCCCGTAAACGGGTTTTTTCGCTTCCGTTTATGGTTTCTCGTTATCAGCCTGTCACTTCTTTTTATTGTCCATCTCTCAATTGATCGTGGTTATGCCGTACCGTGGAGCAGAGTGAAGGTAATATCGATTGTACTTTCAAAACCAGGCCTTCAGAAAGAAGCAGTTCTTTCCTCAATCATTTCACCGGTGGAACAACTACTAAAAAAACATTTTCCGGCAGATACAATTGCCGGCTCCGCGTGGTCGGGTCGAGGCCGGATTCTTTTGTATATATCACCCCGCAATCTGCGAATAAACTCTGAAAACCTAATCAGAAATTTGATACAAGAGAATATTTCACAGTTCCCTGAAGAAACTCGTATCAATCAGGTCCGAGAACTCCTATCAGAAACAGATCGAGCAGACTATATTTGTTTTCTTCCCGATAAAAGAAAACTACACGACCGTCAGAAATATCTGGGAGAACTGAATAAGTTTACAGAAGAAATCATCCTACCGCATCTGAAAAGAAGGTTTCCATCAATAAAAATTTCCCAGGCAGGAGGGGTTCGGTCGACCGTTGCTATCGAATTGAAAGAGAAGGCAATAAGAAATTACGGCATTACCCCACAGAATGTAAAACAGCAGCTTCAACAACAGTACTTTGAAAAAGACATCGGGACAGAAAATATTCATGGGAAAAGGTACCAAATCAGTATTCGGAGTAATTCCGATCATTTTAGCGACATAAAAAACGCACCGATTGTTTCACAGGACGGCAAACATCGGTTTCCCCTCGGAGAAATAAGCCGAGTCTCTTCCGCTAGTGAGTACAGCGAGAACCGGGTATTCCTTGACGGAAAGGAAACCATCGCTTTACAGGTCAAGACCGATAATGGCTTGTTTGCCGGGCATAAAACCCGTTTGGTTTACCGGGAAGTGGATTCTCTTTTAGAATCTCTCCCTTTCACGGGAAGGCTCTCTCTTGTCTCTCCGGGTACGGAAAAAACTAATATTCAAAACATTCAGTTGATTTTTCTCGCGGCTGCCGGAGCTTTTTTGCTTTTTTCCAGCCGGGGAGAGAGGGTGCTTTATCTGGCCGGTTTATCGGTTTCCTTCGCTCTTTCTTTGTTGGTTTTTAATGGTATAGATATTTTTTTTCTTGCCGGCATTCTTATTGGCCATGCATTCATCCTTCTTCGTCGGAGATCACAGGACTTCTCCGGACAACATGATGCGTTTTATTTTACCTCCAAATTTTTTCCTGGAGATATATCAGCAGGATGCATTCTCGCCTTTGCCGTATTCCTTATCGCACCGAACAGCCTTCAATCAATCCTGCTAAGAACCGGAACTCCCCTTATAGCCCTGTCTCTTGGTTTTCTTTGTTATTCGATTATACGGAGAGTCTTCAAGTTGTACTGCTGCGCCCATACTCGTGGTGTATTGGGCAGTTTTCGGACTCTTTCTACATATTACATCTATTTTATTTTTGTATTGATGATTTTTTTTCTGTTTTCAATCCCAAATATAACGAAAAACAATGAGTATTATGCATATCTTCCGGGTGAGGTTTCCTTACCGGATCTCTTCAATCGAAATCCTGACTCGGTTCCGCATTTTTGCATTTACCGATCACGAGAAGATATTCTGTTCCCTAATTGTTATATACACGAAGGGCAGTGGCAGGATAATAATGCATTTTCTAGAAAAAACGATTTTTTCGTATCAGAATTCAATTTTTTTGAACTTATTGCATCCGGAAAGCTTCGTTTCATCGGTGGAATAAAAGAATCAGAAATTCTGTCTCGAAATGACAGGTTTTTTTATCCTTCGATAAAACAAGCTCATATCGAAATTCAAGAAAGAGAAAATACCGCTGCATATCTGAATCAATCTCCTTCGCGGATTATTAAGCTGGCGACAGAAGCTTTTCACTCTACTGAAAAATTCTCACTCTCCGGTTTCGATACAAGTATGAGCGTTGTCACTCCTTTTGACCCGAATTTACCCGGTTGCGAGAAAAGACACGGCTTACTAAACACACTTGGCACCGGTACCTCCGTAAGCAGGATAAGCACGATCCGCATCGGTAAAGAATACCGTGAATTATTCCGTATCGACGGCAAAGGGGGGTTCCTCACCCATGCGTTTCAAGAAGATGATGCGCTAAATACCATCTCCAAAAACGTTTTGTTGGATTCATTTTATAAATTTTGCCTGTGGTTTCTCTCAGCATTGTTGATTTTGACGATTATTCACGAACGGTTTATTTGTCAATTTTTCCTGCTCGTGTCGGTAACTGCTGTTTTGTTCTTTGTTGAATGTGCTTTTATGTCACTGTTCCTTTCCGGTGCTGTCTTCAGCCGTGTGATGTTTGAATTCACCGAAAACAGCATATACATTCTTCCTCTTTTAGTGGAAACAACCAGATACTTTTTATACATCAGAGTATACCGGATATGAAACAATTACCGATGGTATTTCTTGTGCTGTACTTTGCTGCCGTCTTTTCAATACTTCCTGATATGAAACTAACTGCTTCACATCAGATAAAAAAAAACACCATACGCATTGTAATTCCAATAACCGATGCATCGGCAGCAGAGAAAAAGCAGGGTATAGTTTCATTTTTTGAAAAAAACGTCCACGAACAATCTCCCGAAGCCGAACTCGTTATTCGTACAAGCAAAGCGAAAATACTATGTACAATCTATCTTCCGGCGAGATCCGACACAAAGGATTTCCAAAGGGAATTCAGATCGCTTTTATCCTCCGGCAAGTTTCGTTCGGTTGCAGGAAACAATCGAGCAGAAATTCTTACGGAAAACCGGATACTCACTCCTGCAGATTTAATTGTCAGTTTCCCGGCAGCTTTTCAACAGGAAATCATAGATTTTACTGCTGAAATTTCGGGGATGATAGACGTTTCCGTTGCCAAGATCAACAATGCCAAAAAGGATATCGATAACTTCACGATTTCGCCTGAGCTCTTAACTGCAAGAAAGATCGATTTACCCGCGATTTTCAATTTGCATGCCGGTACTCCTATACTTGCCCGAACTACGCCATTTACCAGCAGATACCCTATGGAGTTAAATGAAGTTCTCTACGATTCGGGCCGGACAGGACAATCATTTAATACCTTTGTAAACGGAAGTGAAGCTGTCTTCTTATCTCTCCGTTTAAAGAAAAGCAATAGCTGGCTCGCCTCCGGACGCCGGGTAAACCAAATAGTCGAAAAATATAATCACGGCAGTATCATTTACGACAGGACAGCTGAGTACAGAAGCTACCTTCGAGAAGTCATCCTTTCTTTCGTTACAGCAACAGCTATTGTTTTTACCCTTACGCTGTTTCTTTCGAAAGATGTAAAAAGGGGGTTTTTAATAAGCGGTGCAATACCCTTCTCCTTCATGGCAACCCTTGTCGCTTCAACTGTCACCGGCTGCGGAATAGGTATATCAACCCTCACAAGTCTTATTCTCTGTTCAGGTTTACTCGTTGATATGGGCATTGTAATGCACGAGGTCCGCAACAGGAAGACAGGGAGAATTATTATAACTGCCTCAACCCTCACGACACTTGCTGTTTTCCTTCCTCTATTTTCTTTCCCGGGAACTTCTCCCCTTGCTGAATCATTTATCCTTACTGCCGTTTCTAGTCTATCTGCCTCCTGGATTTATGCACTAGTTTATCTTCCCCTTTTTTATTCTCCATCAGAAAAATATCCGGGTTATAGTAATCCGGGAACCACTCCAAAACATCAACTCGTTCTCTTGAGACCGGTTTATCAAGTTGTAAAGCTCAAGCATCTCGTGATGTTTTCTCTATCAGTATTTTTACTCTATCCTTTACTCACAGCCGGAGGGGTTGATGAGCAAAACCCCGGATTTATCCGTAGAACTGTGCATATGCCGGCCGGCACAACAACCGAAACAAGCTGTAACCGCTTACTCCCGCTCTCTCATTACATTAGAGAAAAAAACGAAGAGGTGATCAGTCTCGCCTCATGCAGAGGTTCAGTTTTTGAAATAACCCTTATCCCGGATAATCGCAGAATGCTCGAAAACATATCAACTCTTGTAGAATCATATGTAAAGCGAATCCCTGAAGCTGACCTTCTTCCGTCCGAAGGATTTCAGAGCAGATTGCGGCTGCCTATTTACCTTCTCCTTCATGAACAAAATACTGATCGCTTGAATTCGATCAAACAGCTGGTTGGAAGGATCAACCGGCTTGAATCGGTTGAGCAGTCCTATCTTCCTACGCAATCGGGAGATCGGCACATGATTATAGATGTAGAGCAGAAAACCGCGTTTAGAAACGGTATTAGGCCCTCGGAGATTCTACAAACTCTTCAACTTGCTGTGTCGGGAGTGATTTTTCAACAAGAAGTCGAAGATTCGACCGGGAAAGCGGGTCCGCTATTTACCATTCCGTTTCCTGATCCTGCATCAATAAAAAACATATTCGGTTCCGTCCGTCATCCTATAGGAAAAGCCGCAGCTATTGTTGAATACCCCGCTCCTATACCGGGTATACGGATAAACGGACAGCCGGCAACTAAATTATTTGTGTATATCGAGCGGAAGAACCTTCACCGTTTCTTTACCGAGATGGAAAATGCAAATATTCCTTACCTGCCGGAACCCTCGCTCAACCGCCTGAAAACCCGTACCCAAGATTTTATCAGATCTATTATATTTGCGGTTTTCATTGTGAGCGGTTTCCTTTTCCTCGTTATAAAGGAAAAAGGAAAAATACTCGTAATTCTTCTGATGATTCCGGCCGCTCTTTTCTTTCCGCTTACCTTCAGCATAATTTATTCAATACCACTTACCGATTTTCAGCTCGTAGCATTGCTGTTCGTATCCGGATTAACGGTCAATCATGGTATTCTTATACGCCTAAATGCCGGAGGCATTCGGACGATTCGAACAATTTCTTTTTCAACCCTAACCAGCGTTCTTGCGGTCCTTCCTCTTTTTGCCGTTCATCCAACCTTGAACGATCCGGTTATTTCTGCTTCTTTAACGGTTGCCATAGGTGTAACCGGATCATTCATTGCTGCTCTGCTATTCTTTCCTTTCCTGAGCGATTCCGAGAATTCCTTCTAATTCTTCCAGCGCGGCTCCGGAAAAATCTGCAAGCCTTTTTTCAAGATAGCTTTTTACTACCGGAAGCGACCGTAACTCCCGCAGAGATTCTACAGCATATTGTTTGAACGGGCTGTTTTGAAGCCGGAGCTGATCGAGCACTATGGTCAGTTTATCCGGAGCTCCAGTCTCGAAAAAACGTTCTATTGCCCTCTGCTGCTCCCGTTTGCTCCGGAGGAAAGGGGCTTTGCTTGCTGAAATACCGAAGGCTCCGGCAAGAAGCTCTCTAGCCTTTCCGGCCGAACGTGAGGAGGGAGCGGCATCTATGCTTTTCTCGAGGAACCCGAGAGAAACCGGGTTCACATGGTCTCCTTCCAGGGCCGAGTGTACCGACCACTTGCACAGATGAAAACCGGAAAAATCCATTAATATATCATCCAGTTCATGCAATTTTGCCGGGTCGCTGTATTCCGGTTTACCGTTGCGGGTCCTCGCAGCTATTGCAAGATAGCGCAGATATGGTTCCGAAGAAGCCTTGATTTCGTTTTTCGCTGCTCCAGGAGACCACTTTCCCTCCAACCCGATGTGACGATGAAAAAGGTCAATGACCACCTCTCCCTCCGCTTTGTACGGTTCAGGAAGATCCCCGATAAGCCTTCGAACGGTTGAAGCCACATCCTGAAGAGTCAGCAGCCCACGGCTATAGCCGAACTCCAAATCACGAAGCACACTTCCTATGGCGTCAATGGGGCGCTCCTGGATCCTGTAGAGGGTATATTCCACTGCTCCGATCCCCATCCGGTAACCCTGATCCTGTATTCTCTTTCGGATCACCACCCTGATATTTTCAGGCTGAGCACCGCGATCAACGGCAAGTCTGATATAGGCATCATAATCAGCCTCCGTAGAAAAGCTTTTATATTCTTTCCATACCTTTGAATAACGCTCATACGCTTGTTCCGGCAGACCCAACTGGAACAATGCATATCCCCATAAACTCCACGTTTTCTGCTTAACCTCACCTTCGAAACGAGAAAGCTGCGCCGCATATCTATTTACCGTCGACCAGTTACTTCGGAGCACAGCAATCTTCACGAGGTCCCGATAAACCCGCCGATGCAGAGCGTTCGAATCCGAAGGCGTCAGAAGGGTCCGCCCCCGCTCGAGGACTCCTTTGGCCGTTTCGACTTCTCCCACCTCGAGCAGCGCATTCCCCAGAAAAGCCTTTACCATCACGTTTCCGGGATATTCCTGGTCAATGTTCATGAGTTTGCGCGCTCTCTCAGCGGGCTTCAACTCCTCTTCGATCTCCACGAGTTTTGCGGTAAGCTCCTCATCATTACAAGCGGAAAATACCAGGCTTGCCGCGACCACAGCCGCCGCTACGGCCAGAACGAATCCGTTGCCGAGGTTCGGTTTTTTCTTCATATGTTCCTCCACAACCTTTTTACCGCCTGAGGGTGATTCTGCTTCAAGAAACCGCGAATCCGGAGAAAAACTCGCAGCAGTACTTCCTTGACAAGAAATACTTAACAAACGTATAGTAAAAAGATGGAACATACATCCCTTCCCTGCAGCCGGGTTTACGCTGGATTTCCCTCACCTGCAGAAGACTACGTTGAACAGCGACTGGACATTTCAGCCCATCTGGTCCGACGACCTGCCGCCACATACTGCATGCGTGTTACCGGCGACTCTATGAGCGAAGCGGGTGTCTTCGATGGCGATATTCTGCTCGTCGATCGTTCCCTGAACCCCCGGTCCGGGGACATCGTAGTGGCGGGGATCGACGGTTCTTTTCTGGTCAAACGGCTGCAAAGGCGCGGCGGGACCTACATCCTGGAAAGCTGCGGCCCCGGCCGGGAAGAATATGCGGTAAACGCGGAAGAGGGGCTGTATCTTTGGGGTGTTGTCACATTCTGCATCCATCCCTTGCGGCAACAGCCCTAAAAGGAAAGCAGGTATGGCGATTGCTCTGGTGGACTGCAACAGCTTCTATGCATCCTGCGAAAAGGTCTTTCGGCCTGATTTGCAGAACCGGCCGGTAGTAGTTCTCTCGAACAACGATGGCTGTATCGTAGCGCTCTCCTCCGAAGCGAAATCCCTCGGTATCCAGAGAACCACTCCCATTTTCGAAATAGCCGACTTCAGCCGGCGGCACGGGGTGGCTGTTTTTTCGTCGAATTACACCCTCTATGCGGACATATCGAACCGAATCATGAGCATACTCGAAGACTTCAGCCCGGAAGTAGAGGTGTACTCTATCGATGAGGCCTTTCTCCACCTCCCCGACTCGGGGCCGGCTGGATCCCTCGAACTAACCGCAAAGCAAATACAGGAAAAGATAACCAGGTGGACAGGGATTCCTGTTTCCATAGGAATCGCCGCTACCAAGGTTCTGGCAAAGCTGGCAAACCATCTGGCAAAAGGGAGAGAGAACCGGGGGGGAATCTACCGAATCGACGGGCCGGATACGGGAGAAAAAGAATTCAAAGCAGTGCTGGAGAAAATTCCCGTCGGAAAACTATGGGGAATCGGTGAGCGCTACAGCAGTCTGCTCGGACGTTACGGTATCCATACGGCCCGGGATTTGCGGGACACTGACGACCGGTGGATTCGAAAACACCTGACGGTAACCGGTCTCCGAATTGCTTGGGAACTTCGGGGGATTCCCTGTATCGAAATGGAAACGGCCCCTGTGCCCAAACAGGGCATCATGTCCTCCCGCAGTTTCGGACGCCCCGTCCGGACACGGACGGAACTCGAAGAAGCCGTCTCGGAATACGCGAGCCTTGCTGCCGACAAGCTCCGAAGCCAGGGTTCCGCGGCAGGAGAGGTTGCGGTGCATATCGCGACCAACCGCCACGCCGAGGGACCGCAGTACCGGAATTGGGCAGCCGAATCGCTGCCCCTGCGTTCGGCCTATCCGCCGGCTTTGATCGAAACGGCCCGGCGGCTGTTGAAACAGGTCTATCGGCAGGGATATGCCTACAAAAAGGCAGGCGTCTATCTCTGTGATATCGGGTCCGCCGCCGATCAGCAGAAACATCTCTTTGCCGAACGAGACGAAAGGCAGGAACAGATCATGGAAGTCCTGGACGGTCTGAGGAAAAAGTACGGAAAGGCAGCGATGTGGAATTTATCCCGTGGGAACGCCAAGCCCTGGCAAATGCGGAGAAACCAGCTGTCTCCCGCGTACACAACCCGCTGGGCGGATCTGCCGATAGTTCACTGCTAGAAGATGCAGAACTAAACAATACCCCAGGATAGCTCCGGGTAATCTACCGGTTCGATCGCTCGGCGACTGTTGCCGAAAACTGCTTGTTTTCCAACCGGATAGGCTTCGAGTCGGGGAGCTTCTCGAACGGAAGTGAGCCGGTCATAGGCTCGGGGATCGTCGATCCATTCATCGATCTCTCCACGGTCGAGGAGAACCGGCATTCGTTCTTTATGATTGTGCACCCGAGAAAGAAGCATGTTTGCGCCGGTTGTTAGGATTGAAACGGTCTCTTCCCTCTCTCCCTCCGGACTGAGCCACTGCGACCAGATAGCACCGAGAAAAATCATTCCGCCGTCACGGTAACGAAGATAAAAGGGATACTTTTTCCCTCCGTGTTCATGCCATTCGAAAAAACCGTCCGCAACAACCACACACCGGTTTGAAGCAGCAGCATCTCGAAATGAGGGTTTCTCTCGAGCGGTTTCTTTTCTGGCATTGAAGGTTTTCTTCCTGATATCCTCCGCCTTCCTTTTGTCGGAGACCCAGTGGGGAATCAACCCCCAACGGAGCATAGTCAATTCCCGCGGTTTCGGTTCGGCGTACCGCTGCTGTTCAGACCGGCCGGAATCATGATACCCCCCTCCTTCCCGTAAAACCGGAATGAAAGGGTATTCGTATGCCGCTGTATGGAAAAAAGGGAAATAGGGTTGTTTCCCGCTGAATCGCAGATCGAGTTCGGCTTCGATCTGCTGCTGATCCGGTGTAGAAGAAAGATGAAAACACATTATCTGTTCATCTCAGAATCCTTTAAAATCAGGATCCCGTTTTTCGAGAAAGGCGCTGACCCCTTCTTCGGCATCGTGGGTTGCACAAAGGGAAGCGAAAAGCTCGGTTGAATACTCAGCTGCCTCATGATAGGGAAGATTTTCCACTCCATATATCGCCCGTTTCCCTATTTCGCGGGAAATCCTGCTTTTTTTTGCCAGCGACCTGGCTCGATTCATTGTCTCGTCTTCCAATGAATCATCAGGTACCACCCAGTTGATCAATCCCAGACGCCGGGCTTCTTCCGCACTGTAAATTTCACCGGCAAGTACCATTTCCATGGCCTTCTTCCTCCCGACGATACGGCTGAGGGGTACGGCCGGACCGGAACAGATCAAACCGACATTTACCGCTGTTGTACCGAATCGGGCGGATTCAGCTGCTATTGCAAGATCACTGGCAAAAACTACTCCTGCTCCATTGGCAACAGCGTAGCCGTGAACGGAAGCGAGAACAAGCTTCTTCATCGATGCGATCGTGTGATTATGCTTATCCATCATGGAAAGGAATTCCCTATATTCCCTGGGAGTTTTATCGTGAAACTCCCCGAGGTCGATTCCAACGGAAAAATGCTTGCCCTGAGCAGAAATGACGACAACCTCCACCGCCTCGTCATCATCACAGGAAAGTAGAGCATTATTGAGCTCCACAGCGAACTCCCGTGTAAAGGTGTTTTTTCGATCAGGCTGATTCAATATAATCCATCCGATGTTTTCTCGTTTTTCGACTACGATTTCTTTTGCGTACATGAAACCTCCCGACTGTTCAACCGTATTTTTCAACTGTTTATACAATACTTCAGGAAAGGACCGAACGCAATTACTTGCCGTACCGGCGGTTCAGCTCGGATCCTCCCGCCAGGAAAACAAAAATCTCGGATTCCATCCTTGTCATAATCCGGTCTCTCTCATTTAACAAGCTGTGTTTTGCTTCAGGGAATTTGCAAATCCTGGAGTCGGCAGAATGTCTTTCTATAAAACCTATATTATAACGGTAGTCTACAACAGTATCCCTCAAACCCTGTAATACCAGTACCGGAACTTCAATTTCAGGATATTCATCCAGTGTTTCATTCCAACGAATCAGAGCATCAAACCAGGAAAAGGGTACTCTGTCTGTTTGCAGAGGATCGTTTCTTAAAAACTGTTCAAATTCCGGTTTACTGCTGGCACCACCGTAACGCCGACCGATAGAATCGGTAAAAAGAGAAACCAGCACCTTCACTGAGCGGGAAATCTCGAAAAGGTAGGATCGAATCAAGGGAGAGACAAGCACACAAGCATCCGGCTTCGGGAGAGTCTCGGTTTGTCGTAGACGGCCGTCGACTGCCCCTGCATACCGGGAAGGAGTGTTTTCGATGCGAAGATGTTCGAGAACCGCTGAAGCACCGGTACTTTGTCCCAATAGATATACCGGCCCTTCGAACCAGGCGGCGGTCTCCATCCTGATTAGTGAAACAACTTCACCGTAATCCTGAAAGTCATCGATGTGGGCAGCCTTCCCCGAAGAAAGTCCATGACCCGGTAAATCTGGAGCAACAACATTCCACCCCTTTTCGACCAGGGAACGTATAAACCCGCTGTTCACCAGGCTGTGCTCGAGATAACCATGAAACACATACACAACCGGCGCCTTTGAGTCTACAAACCAGATATTGACGGTAACCCGGCCCTTTTCCCACGGCACATAAGCGGTGATAAAATCCGCCCCCCATGAGCCGGCTGCATACCGGTCCCGATATTGTTTTAGACAAACACCGTCCGTCTGAGCATTAGGCGGTTCCTGGCTTGCCGACAAAGGCTTCAGCTCCTTTCGAAGCCGGTTGATACAGGCTGCATCCAGTTCAGCCTCAGCAGGAAACAGCATTCCACCGAGCCCGAGGAACAGAAAAAACACCCAACAGAATCTCGACTGTATCTGCAGGCGGCCTTTCCGGCGAAAGCAGGTATCCGGATTGTTAGGGCGGAGAGGTACCGAAATCTTCATCCTTCTCATGTACGGAATAGTCATAAATTGTATGATGCCTATTTACTTGAAAACCGATTACCGCTGCTATGCCTGCAGGAAAACCATAAGCAAGTCCAAAGCTCTCTATTGTCAAAACCGCCGCAGCTATAGGAGTGTTCATAGTGCCGGCCAACATGCCGGAAAAACCTGCGGCCATAAACGCATAGAATTCAGCGCTGCCGTGTTGATAACCGAGGGCTGCTGCTGCTGCATAACCGAAAAGCATGCCGAGCATAATAGTAGGCCCGGTAAATCCTGCACTCATTCCCGACCCGACGGTCAGCGTATTACCTAACGCCTTCCCGAGAATCAAGAGAAAGATTACAGCCACAAGAGGAATTGCCGCACCGATATTACCCCGCAGCAAATCAATGTCATTGGTCAATAGAGCTGCCACGATTTCATTGCTGGTCCCCATTAAGTGAGGATTAATAGACCACGCAATAATTGAGGCAAGGGCGCTTCCGATAAGTACTTTTAAGAGAATACGGGATCCGGTATCCCTCCGGAATAGTTTGGTAATAAACCCGTACAAGGTGGTAAAACCCTTTCCGAATAACCCCACCAGTACAGCCAGCAGAAGGAGCCACCAGGTAATCTCGAGATCCATTACCTCATGGTTGGCATTGATCACATAAAAGGGCTGCCAACCGAGGGCCCGGGAAACATACACTGCCGTTGCTCCGGACATAATCGCAGGAAACAAATCCCTATACCGCATCTCGCTTTTTTGTATAATCTCTACAGCAAAGATACCTCCGCCTATTGAACTGTGAAACACAGCCCCCACCACTGCCGCCATACCGCAAATGGAAGCGGTCCGAACATCATAGGCATCAAATTTAAAACGCCCCAAAACTCTACCAAAGAGAGACAACAATCCCGAAGAAATCCTGCCTACCGGTCCTACTACCCCTCCGTTGCCTAAGGTAACCAGGGTAGCAAGGGCCGACCAGAACTTGAACAAGGTCTGTCTCCCAGACAACCTTCCATCGCGGTACCTCAGTCCCTCAATGTACGATGGGATCCCCTCCCCTGCTGCAGAAGGCTCGAAACGATAGACAATGCCCCCTGCAAGAACCGCTCCCAGAAGAGGGAAAAACGGAAGAGGAAGCCGGGAGGAAAAAAGAATCCTGCTCCCCCAGTCGAGTAACATATCAAAACCATGAAGGGTAACAGCACCTACAACCCCTGCGGACAAAGCAAGAAACGCCCATTTTCCTAGATAGAACAGTGACTTGCGATATTCAGGGGAAAAAAATGAGCTACTCACGTGTTTGTAGAGAACCTCCCCTCTTTATGAGCGCCTCAGCCGTGAGAACAGCCTCGTTCTGCACATGCGCCGGCGAAATCAAGGATCTCGGGCAAGCGATTATTCCAGTAGTTCCAATTATGCTTTCCCGGATATTCGTTGTATACAAACGGGAGATCGAGAGTTTCTAGGTGATCCCGGAAAGCTCTGTTTTCGTTCACCAGGTAATCATCACTGCCGCAATCAAAACGAATATGCGGCATCGTGCCGGAGTTTCTCGGCTCTTTGAATTTCCGCGCTAGAGCAAAACAATCATAATCGGGTTTCGGGAGGCGGGCTGCCATTTCTTCCCTGTCCTTGTTATTCGGCCTGGGAGTGTTCGTAAAAAAGAAGGGGGAGGAATGCGCCGATACTCCGGCAAAAACATCCGGGTGTCGGAGCGCCAGCATGACAGCGCCGTAGCCCCCCATGCTGAGTCCTCCGATAATCTCGGTCCGAACAACATGAAACCGCTGTTCTATGAAGGAACGGACACTATCCATGATGTGATCTTCATATCGTTCCGCCCGGGCATCCGGATAATTAGCGTAATAACTGCGTCCTCCTTCCGGTATTACGATTAGCAGGGGCAGGTTTTCAGCTAAATGAGCAAGGGGGCTGAAACGGCCCCAATCCAGGTAATTCCCGGTTAGACCGTGAAGAAGATACAGAACTCCCTTCAACTCGCCTTCTTCAGGAAGAAAAATCTGCATTCCTACCGTTCGTTTTAGAGGTTTAGAAAAATGTTGAATAGTGATTTCAGCCATCAGCCAGGTTTTAATTCGTGCTCGACATTACGTAGTTCTTCCAAAATGCGCTTTTGAAGCGCTACACGGGTTTTTACATTCTCTCGACAAGCAGTTTCGAGAAACTCCGCCGTTTGCGACAACCGCATAGCCCCGATGGTAGCGGCCGCACTCCGTATTCCATGCGCAATCTTCGCCAGTGCCTCGATGTCTTCGTCTTGAACAGCCACCTGTATGTTTTTTACCCGTTCCGGCAGTTCTTCCAAAAAAACAGTATTTATCTCTTCAAGAAATTCCTGATCCATATCTACCGAGCGCAGCGCAGCTTCCCGGTCGAGGACAGGCAGATTATCAAGAATATTCTCTTGGTTTTTATCGAAATTGTATTCCATACTCCAACGGCTCATTCAACAAGAGAACTTTTATAAGAGGGATTCGAAAAACCACCTTTCCATTTTCGAACTTCCCGCCTTGCTGGTCAAGAACTTCTCCCTCAACATTGACCGTCAATTTTATCTCTGAATTCAAAACCCCGGGGGGACCTTTTTCGCCGAGGGCATATTCGAGCATCTCGAGATACTCCTCTTTGCTTACACCGGCATTTTCCATGGGCCCAAACATTTCAAAAAAGGGCGTCTTGAGTATCGGTGCGAAATCGTACAGCTGGGGAAACGTGTCCCGCTCCAACCGGACCTGAAGATCATAAATATCTCCTTTTTTCCGGAAGGTGAGCATACCTGCCTGAGTCAATTCCTCTTCCCGGGAGAAAACCTCCTCTATGTTCTGAAAACGGAACTCGCCTTCAAGCACTTCTGTTTTCGGAGATTCCAGCCGAATAAGATCCACTCCCTCGTTTTCGGCAAAATCCTTCTTCATTTGTTCGATATCATAGATCTGGCCCTTCGGAAGATCCGAATTTTCTTCCCCGAGAAATTCAGTCATATCCCGTATCGTTTGAACAAAGAAATCCTCTACCGCAAATCTGAACGAAACTTTACCGGAGCCATCGGTGGAAATATGGGCTTCCTGTTTTACGGAACAAGAAATAACACCGAACGTTAACGCTGCCAGTATGAGGAAAGCAACAACCTGAAAAATCTGTTTCTTCTGTATTTCCAAAAATAACTCCTAAAAACTAAAAATATACTTCATGAGCAGTTTTATCAACCTAACCGGAATGATTGACTGAGATTCATTCGGAAATTATACTGAGCCGTTCATACTTCTTAAAGATTGTTTGACGGAGCGACAGATGAGTCCTTCTCCCTTGTATAGGTTCCTTCACTTTTCCCACCGCCATCCATGGAGTATAATCACCGTTTTCCTCGCTGTCACCGCGTTTTTTGCCTTTCACGTTCCATCCATCTCTATCGATGCCGATTTCATGAACCTCATTCCTCCGAATCAGGAAGTAAACCAACTGATCGAAAAATATGGTGGCGGCCAAACTGATTATGTTGTTCTCGGAGCCGAAGCAGAGGATCCATTCACCATCCCAAAACTCCAGGCCTTTGAAAAGGCTCTCAAGAAAATATCCGAAGGTGAAGATGTCTCTATCGCCCATCAACCGTTTAAACAAATAACATTCGAAAAATCCGGCAGTCAACTAAAGATTGTTCCAACCGCACCGGGACAACATGCCCCAAGGAATCAGGAAGAACTGGAAACCTTCAAAAACCGGATCAGCAACAGCCATTTCTCAAAAAATCTTGTTATTTCCAAGGATTTGACGACCCTGTTCGCCTACATCCCGTCGGAAACTATCCAAGACCGCGGGCAGTTTATTTCGAATCTCAATTCCGCCGTGGACGGTCTGGAAGAACACTTTTCCGTTTACTATGCTGGGCCAAGCATCTATAAAAACCGTACTCAGCAATATCTTGATCAGGACCTTACCAAACTTATCGGCCTTTCGGCACTCTTTATTGTCATAATGTATTACTTCGGATTCCGCTCCTTTCGTTCAGTATTACTTCCCTTTCTTGTGATCGTCTCCGGTTCGATATGGAGTATTGGATTCATGGGACTTATGGGCTTCAACATAACCGTAGTTACTATATCGACGGTTCCTTTAGTCCTTACCCTCGGCAGCTCGTATAGTATACACCTTTTGAACCAGTATTACCGCTTAGCGGTACCGAACGGTATTGACAATGAATGGATCGTCGATGCCTCCACAAAGATCAACAAGACAATTTTTATGGCATCGATTACTACCGTTATCGGATTTTCCAGTCTTCTTGCAACAACAGTGCAGCAGACTCGGGAATTCGGGCTTTCGACAAGTGTGGGAATCCTTACCTGTGCTCTGTTTTCCATGTTTTTTCTACCGGCAGTACTCAGTTTAATGCGTTCTCCGAGCCGGAAAGAACAAGACCGGATCCATTCGGGCAATCTGACCCGCAGCATGGAGAATTTCAGCGTTCATCTGATTCAATTCCGTCATATTATTTTGATCATCGTTGTTCTGATAGCTGTTGCAACGGCCCTGAACATCAAGAACATAAAGCATCAGTCGGATTATCTGTCCTACTTTCCACAAAATGAAAAGGTTGTCCAAGACACCCGCTTCCTGGCCGATAAGATTGGAGGGATACAACAGCTTTATGTCACGATGGAGGCGCCGGAAGGGGAAAAAAACTACTTTCTCCAACCGGAAGTTTTGAAGCAGATCAGGGATTTCGAGGAAGAGCTGGCGGCAAACGAGGATGTCTACTACGTAGTTTCTTTCAGCGCCTACCTTCGCCATTTGAACGATGTGATGACCGGCTCTCGTGAAATACCGGAGAGCCGGGGTCTCATACTCTTGTTGTCCCGATATTTCAAAACAATGCTGGAATACAACCCCGACGACCGGACTCTTTCAATATTAATCAATCAGGATTTTTCCCGATTCACCATTCTTTTTCGGGTCTATAATACGGACCAGCATCAACTCTACTTCGCAGAGGATCTGGTGGATTTCAAAACAACGATGCAGGACCTGATGGACGAGCACCTGGATCCTCAGACAGACCCGGTGTTCTGGGGAGACGGTTTACGATTGACCTTTCTCTCACAGATGATCTTCAACGATCAACGAATCTCGATGATTCTGTCTTTCCTGCTCATCTTCTTTTTTACAAGTATCGCCTTCCGTTCGTTATTATATGGTCTCTATTCGCTCATACCGCTGTTCATCGGCGTTATGCTGAACTATGTGTTCATGGCGGTTTTTTCCATCGCTATGGACATGACAACCGTTATGGTCACCAGTGTCGCTATCGGGGTCGGGGTGGACAGTGCCATACACTTCATCATTCAATACCGGCGTCAACTAAAAAAGTATCCGGAGAATATCTCTCATGTCATATCTGAGACCCTGAAAATCTCCGGCAGACCGATCATTCTGACCAACCTGTCGATTATCGGCGGGCTTTTGATACTAAACTTGGGAACTTTTGTTCCTATCCGGTTCTTCGGGACTCTCGTTGCTCTTGCTCTGACGACCACGGCAGCGGGAACCTTGATCATTCTGCCGACCTTCCTATCCCTTGATTGGAGCATCCGGAAGGGAATCGGGAAGAAATGGTGGGCACCGGGCCGACATATCACATAGCCGGTATATCAAACAAGTGAAGCCCGGCGACAGCCGTTCTTCCGGGAATTCGCTAGCGGTATATTCCGTGTTTCATCAACTCCAGATAGAATTCCCAACGTTCCATGTAGAGCGCCTTTGTTTTTTCCATATCTCCTGATTCCTTGTAAAAAACCAGAAAATCGAAGCGCGTTTTGAACAGCAGCCACATGGCGAACTCGAGAAGTCTTTGTTTGCGAAATCTGAGAAATTCCTCATCCACATCTCCAAAGAGTTCGAGGAAGAGTTCCTGAAATACGCGTTGTATGTGATTCTGCATGTCCGTGTCGTTCATGCGGTAGGTAGTTGCTAAAAGCTGCACGTATCTCGGATGTTCGATATAAAAATCTATGGCCAGTTCACTCATAATCCGCAGACGTTCTATCAGATCGTTGGGTACCCGAATGGATTCATCGAGTATCCTCTGGGTCAGATACCCGTAGAGCCTGCGGTATGAATATTCTACCGTGTATAAAAAAAGCTCTCGCTTTGAACTAATATATTCGTAGAGACCGCCTTTCGATATTCCTGCCTGCTCTATAATCCGGTCGGTAGCTCCAGCCTCATACCCCCGGTCGCTGAATTCCTTTATGCAGGCATTCATGATTCTTTCCCTTTTTTCCGCCGGTAATCGTAAGAATGTTTCTTTCATCTCACCTGATACCTCCCGGTAGTAAGACTTCCAGCGGCAGCACAGCACCGGATCTCCCAATCATACCGCTTTCCTCCATGCGGCGTACGGTTATCTTAGTATAATTCATAACCCCTGCTTGTTTCCAGAAGGGAGGAATTCCGCTATACTATTCAGCAATGGATGAACGACTCCTAACAAAAATCGCTGTCCTCTACTATCTCGATGGGCATGGGCAACGCGAAATCGGCCACCGGCTGGGTATAAGCACTGCTACCGTTTCCCGGGCGCTCGAACGAGCCCGCAAGAAAGGGATTGTAGACATTAAGATCAACAACAATTATTCAGGAAACAGTAAACTGGAAACAGAACTCGAAGAATATTTCGGACTCCAGGAATGTATAATTGTTCCTGATTTTACCGAAGAAAGGAACACCAAACAGGCATTGGGCCATGAACTTTCTCAGTGGTTGTTGCGCATTGCCGACGGCGATTCCGTTATCGGAGTAAGCTGGGGGAACACGCTCTACGGATGTGTCAACAATATGCCTCAGGTTGAACTCAGCCCTTCGCTCAGGATCGTGCCTATGATCGGCGGACTGGGAAACAAGAGCACTCCCTTTTATACCAACTCGATTGCCTCCGTCATGGCAGAGAAAACCGGTGGCGTAGGCTACGTTCTGAATGCTCCTGCAATTCTTTCCACGTCGGATTCCCGCCAGGCTTTCGAAACGGAAAACCATATTCAGGATATTCACAAACTCTGGAAAGAAATCGATATCGCGCTTGTCAGTATAAGCGGAGTAACCGAAGACAGCTCCCTTGTCAGGTACGAGCTGCTTTCGAAGGAAGAACTTCAGCAGCTCCAGACAGACGGGGCCTTCGGCGCCATAAATTTCAATTTCTTTTCGCGTGACGGCCGACCTGTCTCTACAAGCCTTGATCAGCGGATTATTAATATAGGTTGGGACCAGCTGGATTCTATCCGCCAACTCGCTGTACTTGCCTTCGGCGGAAAAAAAATTGAGCCCATTGCCGCCTACTGTTCCAACGGTCGGTCCCCTGTGCTTTTTACTGATCTGTCTACTGCACTAGGATTAAAAGAATACTGCAGCCGCTAAACCGTCCGATCAGCCCGGCCGGCACCCTTGACGAGAATCAGCAGATATGAAAAACTATGAGCAATTGGCAATTTATTGCTTTGTATGCAAATTTTTACATTTGTGAGGAGATATCCTAAATGGCTGATAAAAAAAAGCAACATAAGAACGAAGAACTCGGGCGTGAAAAACTCGAAGATATGCTGCGAAAAATGCAGCTCATCAGAAGTTTTGAGGAAAAGGTAGCGTGGTTCTTCTCGAGAGGAATGGTCCACGGAACAACCCATCTATACATTGGCGAAGAAGCAACCGCCGTAGGAGCTACGGCGGCCCTTCGTGACGATGACTACATCACCAGCACTCACCGCGGCCATGGGCACTGTATCGGAAAGGGCATCGAACTGAACCGTATGATGGCCGAATTTCTCGGAAAGAGCGACGGTTACTGCAAGGGCAAAGGCGGTTCGATGCATATAGCCGACGTCCGAAGCGGAAACCTCGGGGCCAACGGTGTCGTCGGGGGGGGTATACCCATTGCCGTAGGAGCAGGTCTTACTTCGAAGATGAAGAAACAGGATCGGGTGGTGCTCTGTTTCTTCGGTGACGGCGCGAACAATCAGGGGAGTTTTCACGAATCCCTCAACCTCGCCTCTGTCTGGAAACTGCCTGTTGTATTTCTGCTTGAAAACAACACCTACGCAATGTCATTGAATGTTGCAAAGAGTACAGCAGTTTCCGACCTTACCGAACGCGCGCGTGCGTACTCCATGGATGCACATCAAATGGACGGAAACAACGTGATGGAGGTCTATCATACGGTGCGTGAAGCTGTCGAACAGGCACGGGAAAACGGACCGGTATTTCTCGTCTCCCACACCTACCGGATCATGGGACATTCAAAAAGTGATGCAAATAGATACCGGACCAGGGAGGAGATCGAAGCATGGAAGGCGAAAGACCCGATTCCCCGTTTCGAACAGTACCTTATAGAAGAACATGACTTCAGCAGAGAAGATGTTGATGCCGTCGGAGAAAATGCGCGAAACGCAATTGAAGAAGCTGTAGCCTATGCCGAGCAGAGCCCCTTTCCCTCTATAGAGAGCATTGAGGAGGATGTCTATGCGTGAGATCACCTATGCTGAAGCAATCCGTGAAGCTATGTCTGAGGAAATGCGCCAAAACGATGACGTCTTCTTGATGGGAGAGGATGTCGGGGTTTACGGTGGGGCCTTTGGCGTTTCTCTCGGCATGGTAGATGAGTTCGGTTCTGAGCGGGTGCGGGACATGCCCATCAGTGAGGCGGCGATTATCGGCTCGGGAGTCGGTGCTGCGGCTACCGGAATGCGGCCGATCGTAGAGATACAGTTCAGTGATTTTCTTACCATCGGGATGGATCAACTCGTGAATCAGGGAGCAAAAATGCGCTACATGTTCGGGGGCAATGCAACCGTCCCCCTGGTTGTCAGAGCGCCGGAAGGATCGGGCACTGGTGCGGCAGCTCAGCACTCCCAGAGCCTGGAAGCCTGGTTTGCTCACATCCCGGGACTGAAAGTAGCAGTACCGAGCACTCCCGAAGACGCCAAAGGTATGCTGAAATCTGCAATCCGGGACGACAATCCCGTGGTTTTTTTCGAACAAAAACTGCTTTACCGAAAGAAAGGTCCGGTTCCCGAAAAGGAATATACGATCCCCCTGGGGAAGGCACGGATACACAGAGACGGCGGAGATCTTTCCCTTATCACCTATGGAAGAATGCTCCCTCTCTGCCTCGATATCGCAAAGGAACTCTCGGATGAACACGGCATCGAAGTCGAAGTAGTGGATCCGAGGACAATCCGCCCTCTCGACCGGGAAACATTGATTTCCTCGGTTAAAAAAACCGGTCGGGCACTGATTGTGCACGAAGCCGTTACAATGGGCGGTTTCGGCGGCGAAATTGCGGCTGTCCTGGCAGACAGCGAGGCCTTCCCCTATCTCGACGCACCTATCCGCCGGGTGGGCGGTCTCGACGTTCCGATCCCTTACTGCCCCGAGCTGGAAAAGCAGGTAGTCCCCACCCATGATTCGGTGCGCTCGGCTGTTCTGGAACTTCTCGATTGGGAGTATGGATCATGATTACCGAAGTCGTTATGCCGAAATCCGGGATGGCTATGGAAGAGGGCACAATACTCTCCTGGCTGAAACAACCCGGAGAGTATGTGGAAAAGGGCGAGCCCCTTCTCGAGATCGAAACTGATAAGCTTTCGATGGAAATTGACGCGGAAGAATCCGGTTACCTGATTGAAGCCCTTTACGATGAGGGGTCCACCGTACCGGTAGCATCGGTAATAGCCTACCTCGGAGACAAAGACGAGGTGCCGCCTGCCGGTTCCCCTCCAGAAAAACCTGCTGAAAAACCGGCAAGCACCCCGGGGAAAACACCGACCGCCTCTTCGGAGAAATCTAAGGAATCCGCCACTGCAGCCCCGGTAACGAAGCAGCCGATATCAAAGCAGCCGGAAGGAAAAATTCCAGCCAGCCCGGCGGCAAAGCAGCGGGCAGCCGTTGCCGGAATATCGCTCGAACAGGCAGTTCGGTACGCAAGCTCTTCAGAGGATATGCTGCATCTTCGGGACGTGGAAAAAGCGCTTCGGCGTATCTCAGCCGGCGGGCAAGCCGAGCCGGCAGGGCATCACATGCAAAAACCGGGCCGAGCTGCGCAACAATTCACCCTCTACCGCTATGCACGTATCGAAACCATGACCGAGCTCCGGAAACAACTGAAAAACCACTTCTCTGCCGGCACTCCTCTTGAAAAAGAGGCGGATACCGGGCCCTCGCCCTCCCCTTCTCTCAGCGATCTACTCCTTTTCGGCGTCCTCAGAGCACTCGAGAAACACCCGGAAATGCAGGACCGCCGTTTCTCTGTGCCTGCCTCCCTTCCCGGCAATTCGCCGGCACCCGGCGGCGCCGCTTCAGAGAGACAAACCGAAAATGGTTCACTCGATATCGGGATCCTCGTTGCAGGAGAGGACGATTTTCTCCAGCCTGTACTCCGATCCGCGGATAAGCTGAGCCTGCGAGAATTGGCAAAAACACGCCGCGAGCTTACTCAGGCAGCTCTTTCCCAAGAATCGGGGACAGAGTCCGACGGCACAGATGACCAACCGCATGCGGGCATCAGCTTTTCGAATCTCGGTATGTTTGGAATAACCGGCTCAGCAGGAAATCCGGCTCCCGGCGAATATGCCTGTATACAGACGGGGATGGTCGACAGAGTGGCCGGGGTGCGGAATGGAGAGCTCGTGGTTGAAAAGCGATTAAACCTGACGTTGACATTCGACACACAAATCGTGGGAGGAACACCAGCTCTGCGCTTTTTCGATACCCTTGTTTTGATGATCGAAAATCCCCAGCTGATGCTCAGCCTTGGTACTGTTTAAGGGTGCTTCCGGCTTCCCTGATCACTCGCTTGTGTATATCCTGCACCTCTTCGATGCTTTCCGGTGAACGGGACCAGCCGTTCTGGAGGATGGAATCTACCACCTTCGGAACATCAAGGAATGCTATTCGCCCTTTCACGAAAGCTTCCACGGCAACCTCGTTTGCAGCATTGTAGGCAAGCGGATAGGAGCCCTTTTGTTCGAGTGCCCGAAAAGCAATTTCCAGCATAGGATATTTTTTCATATCCGGTTCGTGGAATTCGAGAGTCTTTCCCATAAGGTCAAAATGCTTCATGTATGATTCGTAGAGGTCGGGATAAGTGAAGGCGTTTTGAATGGGTATCCGCATATCGGGACGGCTTATCTGGGCATAGAGGGAGCCCTCGGTTGTCCGTATGAGGGAATGAACATAGCTTTGAGGATGAACTACGACCTTGATCTTCTCGGGGGGGATATCGAAGAGATAATTGGTTTCAATCAGTTCAAGCCCTTTGTTCGCCATAGTGGCGCAGTCTATGGTGATCTTCACCCCCATACTCCAGGTAGGATGGACAAGGGCCTGTTTTACCGTCACATACTGCAGCTCTTCGAGTCCCGCATCCCGGAAGGCCCCGCCTGAGGCAGTAAGGATGATCTCTGCCAGGTCCTCCTTCTCCACCTTCCGCATCAGATGGAAGATTGCTGAATGCTCTGAGTCGACGGGTATGATAACCCGCTTGTTATCAGCGGCGATCTTCTTGATCAACGGCCCGGCCATTACAATGGTTTCCTTGTTTGCAAGAGCCAGGTCTTTGCCGGAGGTAAGGGCGGCAATCGAAGGCAGCAATCCGGAAGAACCGGAAATCCCGTTCAGTACCAGGTCCGCCTCCGTTTCCTCAATCATTTTAAGAAGACCTTCAGGGCCGGTATGGGTGATTTCCTCACTATCCGGTTCTCTTCCTGAAAGGGCTACTGTTTCCACATCAAATTCTTGGGCCTGCTCTACAAGCATTTCTTCGTTCGTGTGAGCCGAAAGAGCAACAATTTTGAGGTCTTTAATCTGTTTACGCATTACTGCTATTGCACTTTGACCGATAGAACCGGTGCTTCCGAGTATAATGATCCTTTTTCTGTGCATTTCAGCTGTACCTTCGCTGTTTTTATTGCGTTATACCAGTTAATCACTATATCCCGGCAGGAAGGAGTTTTCAATGATTCACATATGATATACGAATATGTATATCGACCTTTATGGACATGGCGGGATTCGAACCCACGACTTCAGCCTCCGGAGGGCTGCACTCTATCCAGCTGAGCTACATGTCCTTATGTTGGAGAATATGCGGATACCTTCTTCCTGTCAAGATATTCCTGTTTGCCTCCGATCGAGTCGTTCGTGCCGCTTGTCTTCCGTGATTTCCACACGCGCCGGCAGCACGCGCAGGCAACACACTTGACAGTCGAGCACGGCTGTTGAAAATAGGAGCGTGAAGCTTTCAAAACGCAGCTCGGGAACCTTTTTTCTTTTTCTATTCCTTGGTCTTCTGATTGGGACGCTGGCCTGGGAGGTTTTCCTGCAGATCTTCCTCCCGCCTGATACCCAATCATTGTGGAGTGTTGGACCGGTCGGATTCGATCTTCATGCACTCTCGATATGGGTGCGTATAAACCCGGGAAGCCTGATGGGTATCCCTGCCGGTATTATTTTGTTCCGTAGACTCTGAGCATCATCGGAGGATCTTCCTCCTCACAGGGGCACAGATTGGTGCAGGAACATAGAGCGAAACAAAGAAAGGGCAAAGTACGAGTTATGGAAAAACAACGAAGGTCGCCTCCACTCATTCTCGCTTCCGCATCCCCCCGTAGAAGCCGCATTCTTTCCCAAATCGGGATTCCGCACGAGGTCAGGCCCAGCCACACCAATGAAGACCATGACGGAACCGCATCTCCCTTAATGCTCGCCCGCCATCTTGCCGAAAGGAAACTGCAATCATATCTGGAAACAGCTCGTTCATCAGAACGGAAAAGCCCCTGGGTTTTAACCGCCGATACCTTAATCGATATCGAGGGACAGATTATTGGTAAACCCGATAACCGGGAGGAAGCACGGAAAATGATCCGGTCTTTTTCCGGAAACAGTCATGAAGTCATAACCGCTCTCTGCCTTCACAATACCGAATCCGAAGCTACCTACCGGGATGAAGCAATAACGAAAGTCGTTTTCGCAGCGATGAACAGCGAAGAGGTCGAGTGGTATCTCGACACGGAAGAATGGAAGGGAGTAGCCGGCGCTTACCGTATCCAGAATCGCGGAGCCTGTTTCATCAGCAGTATTCACGGCTCATACAGCAATGTCATGGGGTTGCCAATACACACCTTCTATGGCATAGTACGCCAAAGTGGGTATGCTATGTCCTGTTCGGATCAGGAACATCAACCCAAAACTCCACCCTTAGGGTGAGAAATAGTGATGGAACACCGCCGGCACATACAGTGGTGGTGTACTACGGGAGGTAGAACACAGTGGCAGTTGTTACGATGAAAAATCTGCTCGAATCGGGCGTCCATTTCGGTCACCAGACCAAACGGTGGGACCCGCGGATGAAGAAATATATCTTCTCCGAGCGGAACGGAATTCACATCATCGATCTTCAGAAAACGATTCAATCAATTAAAACCGCCTACGAGGCTATTCGGCAGACCGTACTCGAGGGAAAGCCGATCCTTTTCGTCGGCACAAAAAAGCAAGCTCAGGCAGCTATTCAGCGTGAAGCCGAACGGTGCGGAATGTTTTTCGTTAATAACCGATGGCTCGGCGGCATGCTTACCAACTTCGAGACAATCAAAAGATCTCTTCTCCGTTTGAAAAAACTCGAAAAGATGGAAATCGACGGAACCTTTGATAATCTCACGAAGAAAGAAGTTTCAAAGCTCATCAAGGAAAAGGCCCGTCTCGAAAAAAACCTCGGCGGGATTAAGGAAATGAAAGATCTTCCGGGCATGATCTTTGTTATCGACACCAGAAAAGAAACGATAGCCGTAGCAGAAGCCCAGCGGGTCGGCATTCCTATTGTCGCAATCGTCGATACAAACAGTAACCCCGAGAACATCGATTATCCTATACCCGGCAACGACGACGCCATCCGGGCAATCACCCTCTTTACTCAGATCATAGCCAATGCCGTCATAGAAGCGGACAATGAAATCGGGCTCGAGGTAATCGAAACTCTTCAGGACGAGGAAGAAGAAGAAAAACAAACAGAAGAGTCGCCGGTCGAGAAGGAAGAGGTTTCAACGGAAGAGGAAACGGTTTCTCTCGCAGAAACAGCAGGGATCAATGACGAGAAAAAAGAGGAACCGGAAGAAAAGGCGGAAGAAGAGGAAGAAGAACGCTTCACTACCGAAGATTATTCTGATTTCACTCCCGAAGAAACTGAAAAATCAAAAGAGATAATTCCCGATGAAGAAACACCCGAAGAAGCGGTTGTAAATATTGATGAAGACAAACTGTACGAGGAGTAAAGCGTGGAGATCAAAGCACAAGATGTGAAAAAGCTCCGGGAGAAAACCGGAGCGGGTATGTTGGACTGCAAAAAAGCCCTTCAAGAGGCTGATGGAGATTTTGATAAAGCAGCAAAGCACCTGAAGGAACTCGGTCTTGCCGCAGCGGCAAAAAGAAGCGGACGGGCAACCAACGAGGGACGGGTTTTCACAAAGATCACCGAGAAGCGTGCTATTGCTCTCGAACTTGCATGCGAAACGGACTTTGTCGCCCGGAACAGTGATTTTATTAAACTCGGCAACAAGCTAATCGATACCATTCTTGAAAACAACCTCGATTCGGTAAATGATGAATTGAATCAGATCGTTACAGATACCGTGAGCGTCATCAAAGAAAATATTTCGATCAGCAGATTCCGTATTATGGATCTATCTGCAGACGAAACGGCTGTTGATTACATTCATGGCGAGGGAGCTATCGGGGTTATCGTAAAACTCAAATCGGATGATCCGGCTGCACTCGGGCAAGAAGAGGTGAAGAATTTTGCCTTTGATACGGCTCTCCATATTGCAGCCTTCAACCCTCTCTATCTTTCCATGGACAAAGTCGATGAGACGTACCGCAAAGAACAGGAAGAACTGTTCGCCAAACAGGTGGAAACCATGGATAAACCCGACAAGGTCAAAGAGGGAATTATCCAGGGGAAGCTCAAAAAGCATCTGGCCGAGATCTGCCTTTTAGAACAAGGCTTTGTCAAAGAAGAAAAGAAGAGCGTAAAAAAGGTTATGGAGGAGGTCGGAAAGTCAGCCGGCGCCTCTCTGACAATTTCCGATTATATCTATTTCCGTGTAGGAGATGCATAAGGAGTCAAGTCCATGGCAGGTGTAATACAATCCGCTGAGACGAAAATGAAAAAGAGTGTTGAGGATCTTAAGAATGAGTTTCAGACACTCAGAACCGGTCGTGCTTCAGCATCGATCTTTGACCGTGTTACGGTAGATTATTACGGTCAACAGACACCGCTCAATCAAGTTGCGACTATCTCCGTTCCGGAAGCCCGGCTCGTCGTTATACAACCCTGGGACAAATCCCTTTTGAATGAAATCGAACGAGCCATACAAAAATCTGAACTTTCCGTGAATCCTAATAACGACGGCAAGGTTATACGCATAAATATTCCTCCTTTAACCGAGGAACGTCGAAAGGAAATCGTCAAATACGCGAAGGATATGGCGGAAAAACACCGGGTAGCTGTTCGAAACATCCGGCGTGAAGCGAATGATGAACTCAAAAAGCTTCAGAAAGACGGAGAACTAACAGAAGACGACGAGAAACGAGACATGGACGAGATTCAGAAACGAACGGACAAATACATAGAAACCATGAACTCTCTTCTCGAAGAGAAAGAAAAAGAGATTCTGGAAGTTTAATACAAGCTCATGCCTTCATCATCGGTCCCAAGAGAACGCATCCCCCGCCATGTTGGAATAATCATGGACGGGAACGGCCGTTGGGCAAAACAACGCAGCCGGCCTCGAACAAGCGGACACGATGAAGGTTTGCAAACGGCAAAAAAAATTATCAAGGCGGCTTCGGATGCTGGTGTTTCGTATCTCTCGCTCTATACCTTCTCTACGGAGAACTGGAAACGGGCGGAAGATGAGGTTTCTTTTCTTATGGGACTCATTAAGAAGCACCTCAAACGGGAATACGAATTTTACCGGGAAAACCGCATCCGTGTCGTCCACAGCGGGGACCTCGAACGACTGCCTGTTGATGTACAGTCGGAAATCAGTCAGGTAATGCACGATACCCGGGATTACCCGGGTATCGTAGTCAACCTGGCCATAAACTACGGCGGAAGGGACGAAATAATCAGAGCCTTTAACCGTTGGCTAAGCAGGAGTGACCTGCCCAGTCAGACCGGGAACAACAATAATTCGGGCCGGATAACTGAAGAGAACTTCCGTGAGTTTCTGGATCTGCCCTTCTTTCCCGACCCGGACCTTATCATCAGGACTGCCGGAGAACAGCGGGTAAGCAATTTTCTCCTGTGGCAGGCAGCCTATTCTGAGTTCTATTACAGTGACAAACTCTGGCCCGACTGGCAACCGGAGGATCTGAACCAGGCACTTGCTGTCTATGCCGACAGAGAAAGGAAATTCGGTGGGGTAAAATGAAAAATTCCATTACACGGCTCTTACTCTTTTTTATTGCAATCCCACTCATATTCGTTCTTATCCTCGCCGTGCCGTTTTTTCACCATATCGGCGTTAATATTATTGTAATTTTAATCTCCGCAATCGGCGCTTCCGAACTCGGAACGATGTATGCAAAACGCGGATACGATATCAACACCATTATCGCTCCGATCATCGGAGCGGCTGTTCCCCTCTCCACATATCTCGAGATAGTGGGGTTGATACCCCAACAGTCCCAGTTCTTTATTATCATCGTGCTTGTTTACTTTCTCTTTTTTCGTCAAATATTCATACAGCATACAAGCGATCTGGTCAAAATCATGCCTCGACTTGCGACCTCGCTTACGATTCTTTTCTATCCGGGATTGTTTCTTTCTTTCATCGTTCGTATGAGCACGCTCCCGCATCCTTCGCTGCTGTATGTGCTTTTCGCCGTTATGGTCTTTCTGAACGACTCAACCGCGTGGCTGTTCGGTGTCCTCTGGGGCGGAAAATCAAAAGCCGGTATTCTGGTCAGCATGAATAAATCGATTATCGGATTTTTCGGTGGTATCGTCGGGTCGATTGGCGCAGCTACGATAATGTATTACCTTTTTCCTCAGCTCATGCCGGTACCATACCTGCTTGTAGCGGCTTTCAGCATCGTGATAGGCGCTGCTACGATTATGGGAGATCTTGTTGAATCAGCCATAAAACGGTCTGCCGAGGTGAAAGATTCCGGCAATATCATCCCCGGCCGGGGAGGCATACTCGATTCAATTGACTCTCTTCTTTTCAGCGCACCACTCTTTTACATCTTTTTTGCAATGATCACAGGCTAAACACATGGTACTTAAAATTCTTCTCGGTCTAATCGGTCTCGGAATCGTTGTGATGATACACGAACTGGGACATTTTGCGGCAGCAAAACTCTCCGGAATCAAGGTCGAAGCCCTCTCTCTTGGCTGGGGAAGAAAGCTCGTAGGAGTTACTAAAGGCGGAACCGACTATCGAATATCCATTTTTCCTATCGGCGGTTACTGCAAAATGAAGGGCGAAGAGGTGATGCGCAAGGCCTGGGAAAATGATGCGGATCAAATCGAAGCAGAGGAAGGATCCTTCTTCTCCGCACCACCCTGGAAACGGATTTTCGTAGCCCTTGCCGGCCCGGCTGGTAACATTCTCTTTTCTTTTCTGGTGCTTACGGTTATCTGGATGGTTGGGTTCTCCACCCTCACCTTCGGAAACAAGATTATACTCGCTTCTGAATATCAGCCCCGAGAAAAGCCTTACCCTGCTCAATCGGCCGGGCTGGAAACAGGAGACCGGATTATCCGGATAAACGACCGGAAGGTTACCAACTGGAACGACATCCAGAAAATCGTTGCTCCTGCCGGAGAAAATCAACTCGAATTAACCCTGAAACGTGATGGAAAAACCCTTCAAACAGAAGTAACTCCGGAAATGGATATGGAAACCGGAGCGGCAAAAATCGGTATCCTTGCCTGGGTTGATCCGGTAATCGGATCGGTACGCGATGGCAGCCCGGCCGATGCCGCCGGACTCCAGGCCGGCGACCGGATAACATCTGTGAACGGAAATCCGATAAACAACACGATTGATCTGCACCGCCGCCTCGAAAACAACACCAAGCCGCTCACAGTTTCTTACGAGCGTTCGGGGACAAACCGCGAAACAAAGGTTACCCCCAGGCTCAACGAGAAAGGAACCCCTCAGCTCGGAATCGAATTCAAAGTACCTGTCTATCAAAGCCCTGAGATGGGTATTTTCGGTGCTGTTGCAAGGGGCGCCCAGGAAACCGGACGCACACTTCGCCTCTCTCTAAAGAGTCTGGGTCTTCTCTTTTCCGGAATCAACTTGCAGAAGGCTGTTTCCGGGCCGATACGCATCACCTACTATGTGGGAGAGATTGCAAGCCAAGGTTTCCAGAGAGGAGTCGGTCAAGGATTATCGAATGTTTTCAGTTTTCTGAGCCTACTCAGCGTAGCTCTTTTCATTATGAATCTCCTCCCGATACCGGCTCTCGATGGAGGTCAGTTTATTCTCTATTTGATTGAGTGGGTCCGTGGCAAACCAATTCGCCCGAAAGCAATCTACCGATATCAGGTAGTCGGATTTTTATTCGTGTTCGCGATATTAATATTTGCGACCTTTGGTGATGTAATGTTCTTGTTCGGAGGCCCATAGTATGAAGATAACCTGTTTTTGTGAGCACAGTCAGGAGATCGAGTTTCCGGAACACTACGACCTTCAAGATAATCCAGAAACGGAAGATCGTATACTTGAGGGGAGTTTTCAGAGCGTTACCTGCGAAAACTGCGGGAAATTACTGAAACCTGAGCTCCCTGCCAGGATTACCGACTCCCACCGGAATATAGACATAGCCTATTACCCTGAACTCGAACGGGAATCCTATTTACAGGGTAAACTTGCCCCCCCAGCAGCGAATCGACTCGTATTCGGTTTCTCCGAACTGCGAGAAAAATTTTTAATATTACGTGATAATTACGACGACCGTGTAATCGAGTTGATTAAATTGTTCATGCTCCAAAAAACGGAACACGACCCTGACAAAATCACGGTCCTCTATCATGAAACCAGTACGAAGGGGCTGGTTTTTCATATACACGGAATCAAAAAGGATGAGGTCGGTGTTACTTCGATAACCCGGGAAATGTATGATCGTGTTCAAACTGATCTCCTATCGAATAATGCCTTTGAGGACCCGGAACTGAAAGATCTTATTCAGGGCCCTTACGTTTCTGTGCGGGCATTCACAATTCAGGAGGAGGAATGAAAAACGGAAAAACCATCAACAGCTTTTTTTTCTTGTTTTTCTTTACGATTCTCTTCATGGCCATACCTTCTCTTACCACAATACACGCTGATACACGGTTCATTGTAAATACCGGCCACCAAGGCGAAGTTACGGACATGCGCGTCCAGCAGTCATCCGACAGACTGGTTTCCGTTGGAAAAGACGGTACCCTTCGAGTCTGGGATATGAAACGTGATAGACTGCTCGACCACATCCAGATCGGGCACAGACCGATCGAGATGCTTCAGCTCCATCCTCGGAAGTCTATAGCTGCTGTACTGGAAGTCTCTGAAAACGATGGCTACATCCTTTCAGTCTGGAACTGGGAAAAAGAGAGAAAACTCTTCAGCCGCGAGTTGAATGAAAAGCCTCTTTATCTATCTTTTTCGCGACAGGGCTCCTACCTTATTTACAGCCTTCCTCAATGGCGTAGTATTCGCATCCTTGACGCTGATTCAGGTCTCGTAATGCCCTATCTGCAAAACGGTTTTGGAATCGTCTCGTTCTTTCTTACCAACTCTTCTGAAACAACTCTCATGGCATATACAACGCAGGGCCGTGTTCTCTACCTCGGAATCGAAAACGGAAAACAGATTCGAGTCGTCGAGGGTCTGCCTGAAAGCTTAAAGACCATATTTCTTACGAGCTCATCTCGTTATGCTTGCGGCTACCGGGACGGGAAACTTTTTCTCTTCGATATTTATGACCGGAATAGACCGGTTGAACTGGAAACCCCGTTGTTTCGTGATGCCACCTACCATCAGGAAAGTGATACGTTTTTCGGGATCGTGTCCAATAAAGACTCCAGCACTTCGAATTCAGAGGTAAAGATCAACCAATACAACCTCGATCCGTCCGGAAAAACAATTGAACTGCAAAACGAGATCCTTCTTCAAAGCAGCACCAATGGAACCCTTACAGCGAACTCGGACTCATTATTTACCACCGGGAATGATGGAGAAATATATAGGTTTCAACATCAGACAAAGTCCAATGCTCTTTTTTCCGATAACGCTTTACGTCCTATTTACAATCTGGGCTTAAAAGATTCGAAACTTTTCCTGGCTACGAGCAACTCTATCCTGACTCTTGAGACGGAAGCCTTCGCCAAACCCGCCGAACAGCTCCTCGATACCGAAGAGGTGAACCTGGCGGAATATTTACTTCCATGGCAAAAGGGGGAAACGGGACTGCAACTGAGTAATAGGGACACCCTTTTTGTCTGGAGGGAAACAGGCAATGAAGGCAAACTGATGGAGTTTGATACGGAGAAAGGGAAACCAATTTTTGGACCGATCAATACACCCAGGGGCATTTCCGATGTTGAACCTTCGGGGAGGAACTTCATAATCCTCGAAAACAATGGGCGGATTAAGCGGATCGAACCCGCTTCCTTTTTTCCCCTCAATGAAATCGTTGAATCAATCCCGGAGAAAGCTGTGTCGTTTCAGTATCTTGCCATTGGTGCGCAAACAATCCTTCAAACCGATTCACGCACCCTCCTGGTAGGAAAAAATCGCTCCCAACGGTTTCGCGATCCTCTGTTGAAAATCAACCTGAATACCGGAGAAACCATACCGATCAGCGGCAACATGAACAGCATTTATGAACTGGTTATGAATGACAGGAACAAGAGCCTCTTCTCCATCGGAATGCGGGAAACATCATCAGGGAAGATTTCCACTACTCTGAATCGCCATACCCTCTACAACCCAGGACAGCAACGGGAAATTTTCAGCTACGATGGGAGGGACTCGAATGCTTCTATGGTTTTCGACGATACAAGCGATCGATTGTATTTTACCATTGGCTATAATTCTCTCCACTACTTTGACGGGAGAAGGAGCAAGGACTTCCCGGTTGCAGGAGATGTTATTCCACGACAACTGGCGGTGAACGAGGAATACCTGATAAGTCTGAACCGGGATTCCACCGTCAGCCTCTGGGACAAAGACCGGATGCAAAATCTTGTCACCTTTTATTTATTCAAAGACGGGCGGTGGCTTGCTGTTTTTGGATCGGAGGGTTATTTCGGCAGCCCAGGCATAGAAGACCGAATTACTGTTGTTCAGGACGGAAAACCCTTGCCTTCCTTTCGTAACTCGAGATTTCGCCTCGGGGATCGGTGAGTTAATCGTGAGCTGGGTTAGAGCTTACGACCTCTATAGCCCGGGTGACCGATTTTTTGATTTCCTCAGCACTGGATCCGCGTTTACTCATAGCCTCCGTGTACAGGCGTCCGAGCAGAGTTGAGCGGTATGCGGGTTTTATATTGTTGAGGGCGTAGGCAGCCATATCTAACACACAGTCCTGGCATACACAGACATTCTCGTTTTCCGGAAGAGAGAGCTGGCGTTCTAATTCCTCGAAAACCGCATCTTCTGCCTCGTTTGAGAGATATTCTGTATTGTAGTCGGTTCTGATTCGCATGCTCTACTCCTCGTTTTCGCTTCTACTGACTACCCTTTCCGGGTAACTCTAATGCTATTGTATGCTTAGACTGGGGTCATTGCAAATGATACTCGCCATTCAAAATACTCGTCTCTAGGCCGTTTCATAACTCAAAGCTTCAAACTTTGTATACCGCGGCAGAAATGCAAGTTTCAAAGTACCGATTGGACCGTTTCGTTGTTTCCCTACAATAAGCTCTGTTTCGATCACGCTCGGTGAAGTTTCCTCATCGTCTTCTCCGCTTCGGTCTCGGTGAAGGAAGAGAACCACATCGGCATCCTGTTCAATCGATCCGGATTCACGTATATCCGCAAGAGTCGGACGCTTACCCTCGGTTTCCCGCCGAAGCTGAGAAAGAACAACAATAGGTATCTGGAGCTCCCTGGCAAGAGCCTTCAGAGAGCGGGAAGTCTCGGCTATTTGTTCATGCCTCGGTAGTTCCGTATTCTCTGCAGTCACGAGTGTAATATAATCGACGAAAATGATCTGGAGGTCTTCCTGTGCCTTCATCCGCCGCGCCTGAGCCCGTAAATCCAGGAGCTTCATGCTGGGGGTGTCATCGATAAAAAGCGGGGCTTCATAAATTCTTCCTGAGGCTTCCAAGATGCTTTGAAAATCCGATTGCTTGAGAAGACCTGTTCTGAGCCTATTTGAATCGAGTCGAGCTTCCATGGAAAGGAGACGCTGCATAAGCGCCTGTTCGGACATCTCGAGGGTAAAGAAACCCACCGGGATACTCTGGCGAATTGCGATGTTTGCAGCCATTGTCAGGGCCAATGCTGTTTTACCGATCGACGGCCGGGCACCGAGAATCACCATCTCCGACTGCTGAAAACCACTAGTAAGTGCATCGAGATCATCGAAACCCGCAGGGACCCCAGTATAGTTTTTCTTTGTTTGGTAAAGCTTTTCTATCGCCTCAATCGTGGCAGGAAGGATTTCCCGGGCGGCTCGATATCCTGCAGAGTGCTGTAAGTCGGTTACCTCGAAAATTCTGCGCTCAGCCTCTTCGATAAGTAGCCGGCTGTCCTTGGATTCATCGAAGGCATCGGCATTAATATCTTCGGCAATCTTGAGCATCCGCCGCCTGATACTGCTGCTCTGAACGATTTTTGCGTAAAACTCGACGTTGGCACTGGTTGGAACCTGATCCACGAGGGACGCTACATAATCGGCTCCGCCAACATCAGAGAGATATCCCTGTGAGCTCAACTCATCGCTGATCGTCAGAAGATCTATCGCTTCACTACGATCAAAAAGCTGAATTGCGGCGGAAAAAACCCTTCGGTGTGAGGTTTTATAGAAATCCTCCGCTCGCAAGTATTGCAGCACGGTGGTTATTGAATCGGAATCCAATAGAACGGCGCCGAGGACGGCCCGCTCCGCCTCAATGTTGTGTGGTGGTATAATACCTTTCCGGCTCAGGCCGTCCATAGCCGGTTTTTATTCCTCAGCTTTAGGATCTTCCGCTTCTTCCCCGGCATCCTCATCGGCAGACTCTTTCTCTATATCTTCCGGGACTTCTTCTTCAGATGTCTCTGTGGATTCTATCGCCTCTTCGGCTTTTTCCGCTTGTTTAGCTTCTTCCGCCTGATTCGCCTCGGCTTTTCCATCCTGGGAAACGACATCGATCTCGAGCTTCGCCGTTTCTTCTCCATAAAGCTTAATCGTAACCGTATATTTTCCTATAGTCTTTATAGAGTGCTGTTTTAACTCAATCTTTTTCCGGTCGATACCGGTAATTCCACGTTTTTCGAGTTCCTCCATGATCATCGCACTGGTAACTGAACCAAAGAGTTTTCCTGTCTCGCCGGCAGGCATTTGAATCTGAATAGATTCGGCTTCTAGTTTTTCCCTCGTGGATAAAGCGGCCTTTCTCTTCTCTTCCTTTCTCGTTTCAATTGCTTCCCGACGCTGCTCGAATTGTTTTATATTCTGTGGTGTGTGCAAAACCGCCAATTTTTTCGGCAGAAGATAGTTTCGAGCATATCCATCAGCCACCATTTTTATATCACCCTCTTCTCCGAGGGAGGTGACATCCTGATTCAAAATGATCTTCGTCGACATATTTCAGCTCCTTTATTTGATTCTATCTATTCCTGGTTCGATATTTAAACCATATATCTGATATCCCGAGTGCAGGCAACCCTATCGAAAGTACAAGATTGAGCCCCGGTATCGCAAACAGGGAAACGATCAGCAAAACAGTCACCAGCATCCGGCTTTGAGGAGATAATTTCGATCTCCTCAAAAACCATATTAATATACCTAAACCCTGTACTCCATAGAGAAACAGGAAGATGATGCCGGCATTTATAAATGCAAAGCGAAGGCTTTGCAGCTGCATGGTTACGGTAAAGAAGATCCCCGTCCATGCAAAAATAAAGGGCCAGATCATCCGGTCATCCAGGAAAAAATCGGTAAGCCGTATTAAGCGGTTTTGGTTTCCCAGACTCCGCCTGGCGATCGCTGAACCAATCAACCAGTTTAAAACAAACATGACAAAGAACAGAAACAAAAAGGTACTTAGGACCATATTCTTGACGAACTCAACAGTACCGCCGACAGGCTCAGTACCCATCACCTCAAAAGCAGCAGTAACCTGCGCATTTACCGCCTGCTGCAAAAATACATTTCCGGAAGCCACAAGCCAAAGGGGTATGCTGATCAAACCGATGCCGGCAACAGTAATCAGCAGCCGGTGCAATTTCCGATCGATTCGCAGCACACGTCCCAGAGGTTTTTCTTCCAGCGCCTGCCAGCGCACATGAACAATGAGAACACTCAGCGCCATGAGCACCGGAATCATTAAATCCAGCACAATCAGGGCTCCGCGATCCGCCTCGGGCGGATATGTTCCCGTCTGTAAAGCCCGTATTATTCCTGTTGCCGTCAGGACGAGAGCAACCACCCATCCACCGCCCTGAATTCCCCGCCGTACAAGTACAAAATGTATCGGCGCAAGAAACAAGAAAAAAAGCGGGCCGATATGGAGCAGGACCAGAGAGAGAAATGCCGCAATTGCAATCTCTCCCCAGAACCGCTTATCAGCCGGTATCTGCATCGTAAAGCCGTTTATTCCTTACTAAAGGGCAACATGGCTAACGCCCGTGCCCGTTTAATTGCAGTAGAAATAGTACGCTGGTGTTTCGCACATGTCCCGGTAATCCGCCGGGGCAGTATTTTGCCGCGATCGGTTACAAACCGACGGAGCAAGTCTGCATCTTTGTAGTCAATCTTGAGATCCTGGGTGCAAAAACGGCAAACCTTCTTCTTGAAAAACGGTTTCGGCCGTCTGGGACGGCGGTCCCGGTAATCTCCTCCGCCACCGGACCGGTTGTCTCTCGCATCCCGATTGTCCCTATCCTGGTAGCCACCACGATCAGGTCCGCTTCTTCTGGTATCAGGTCTGCTTTCCGATCTATCTTCCTGTGCCGGCTTATTTCTTTCTTCTGTATCACCCATAGTATCCTTCCTTGCAAATTCCTTTCATAACATTTCTTTCGCTTCTCTATCCATCGAACGAGTATCGTCGCACTTAAAAAGGGATATCATCGTCGAAATCGCTGGATTGAGGCACGTCTTTCCCGCTCGGCGGCCCGCTCGGGGATTCCGCCTGTCCGGAGGTGTTTCCTCCTGTCGAACCTTGAGCGGATGAACCGCCTGTTCCGCCGCTAAGAAATTGAATATTATCGACAACCGTTTCTACCCGGCTGCGATTCTGCCCTTCGGAGTCCTGCCATCGATCCTGGCGCAACTGACCTTCAACCGCAACTCGAGTTCCCTTGCTTAAATAGCGGCTGACACCCTCGGCACGGCGTCCGAACATCACAAAGTCAAAGTAATTGACCTCATCAATCCAGTCGTCGCCTTGCTTCCGTCTTCGGTTGTTTGCAATTGAAAATTTACAGATTGCTGTTCCGCCGGATGTGTATTTGAGTTCAGCATCGCGGGTTAGGTTCCCGATCAGAACAACGCGGTTTATATCGCTTGCCATATCCGGATTCCTCTCTTCGTGTCAGGATTCTTTACGAACAAAGAGATGCTTCAACAACTCCGGAACACGCTGAATGGTCTGATCTAAAGAGTTGACGAGTTCAGGGTCCAGCTCCAACTCATAGAGATGATAATGACCGCGTTCATTTCCCTTGAGTTCGTAGGCAAGTTGACGGTCGCCCCGATCTTCTTCCTTGACGATTGTTACATTTGATTCGCTGAGATGCTCCTTCAGGTTGGCTCTGCCCTTTTCGTAGGCTTCGCCGTCGGAGCGAAAAACAGTCATGAGTTCATAAGTCCGCATATATTCCTCCTTGTGGACTAATGATCCACCTCTAGGTGGATAAAGAGGCTGAATCAAGCTATCATGAGGCGAAAACCCTGTCAAGCCGCCGGAATATCAAGTACCGACCGGCCTTGGTCGACAATAAAAAAGAACTGATCCATCAGGGAGGCGTGAATGGCCCAGAAAGTCCATTACGAAGAGGATATATTCTTCGTTCGCTTACTGCTTCGAACTCTTTCTCAATCAAACAGAATCGACTTTGATAAAGACTTGTTCTCGGGGAAAATACTGGAAGACTTACTGTTTCTTCATAATACAACTGAGCGCCTCTACCACACTCTCATGGAAACCCCCCGCCTTGTCCGGCGTTCGGACTACCTCCGTCTCTTGCTCGGGGGTATGCGGGAATTACACAGTCTGCTCGAGAATGAAAACATGCAGGCAACCGTCTCCGAAGACCTGAAAGACACTCGTCTCAGACTGGCGGAAAACATCCAGGAACTCGAACGGTACATGCACGAACACGAACCATCGGAAACCGAGTCAGGCCTCATCTCTGAGGAAGAGATCCGCGGACTCCTTGATTTTGATGCTTCTTGATCTGATCAAACAGACTGAATACCTGTTGCCTCTTCAATAATCCGGGAGAGATCCTCCACCCCGACAGCTTCAATACCATACAGTTGCGGCCATTCCGGTTTGATATACCCCCAATTCGGTAGAAGGCAACGTATTTCCTGCCCTGAAACACCCAGCAAGTGGCTTATCTGATCATCGATAAATACTGCCCGGACTGCCCCTTCCCGTTCAATCACCGAGTGAATGAAGCGGGCTTTCGGTATGTCGGCTGCAAAGAGAATCTTCTCCTGGTTCCATTCGATACCGTGAAACGAGAGAATCTTCATGATAAAATCCGGTCGTTTGGTCGAGAGAATAAACAACTGCTTGTTCGTATGATTACGCTGGAGGATCTCCCCTATCCCCGGGAAAAGGGGATTTAGATACAGCCACCGGCTGAAGTCTTGCTCTATCAGCGATTCCCTGGCTTTGTAGAAACGCTCGCGAATGTTCTGTCGTTCTTCTCCAATAAATTTCTCCATGATACGGTCAAAGGATTCCTGATCCGCTATTTTCATCCCCTCCTCGAGTACCCGAAACAGGGCCAGGTAATCCTCTCCGTTTCGAATATAGGGCCGATAGTAGTCAAACCTCCGCTTCCATTCCAGGGGCACCGAATCGGGAGGTGAATTATTCCAGCCGGCAGCACTCCGAAAACCATCATCTTCGAAATACGCCTTCCAGGCAGCAAGAAAACATTCGTGGACGGAGTCACAAATCACTCCGTCGAAATCCAGAAATATCAACATTTGTTCCCGCATAATACTCCTTGTCCCAATAGGCTGCTTTCGCGTACTATACACCATAGAACAACCAAGAAGGAACAGTTATGGCCGAAGCAGCTCTGAAAACAGTCCTTGCAGTTGATGTAGGCGGTACCAACACTTCTCTTGATCTTGTTGATGTTTCCACTTCTGAATATCGAAAGATCTCGAGCCGAAAACTTTCGAGCCATTCGATTATCGAGTTTCCCGAAGCAGTGAAATCAACGCTCCAGGATATGCTTTCCCACTCCCCCGAGGCCCGTCCTCAAGCCGCATGCTTCAGCGTTGCAGGCCCCGTACAGGGTCGAAGTTGTAAACCGACGAATCTGCACTGGTTTGTTGATGCAGATCTACTCGAAACATCTCTCGGCTTTCCCTGCAGCATAATAAACGACTTTTCGGCTATATGTTATGCGGTCCCCCTGATCGACCCAAACGATACAAATCTTCTTTTAACTATACCTCATACCGACGGAAGCTCAGGCATTCGAG
>JAIPGG010000055.1 GCA_021736255.1 Spirochaetales bacterium
GATTCGTGAAATCGTAAAAAAACATTTGACATATCACAGAACTCCTATGAAAATTGACAGCGGATTTATGAAAACGAAGGAATGCTGTCATGAAAATCGGCCTCTATAGAGAAATAAAAAGCGAAGAGTATCGGGTAGGTCTCAGCCCTGCAGGCGCCCATGAGTATGTTTCCCACGGACATCAGGTTCTGGTCGAAAGCGGAGCCGGGGTGGGGTCCGGTTTCACTGATGAAGATTATCAGGATCAGGGCTGTACGATCTTGTCGAAACAAGAGATAGCCGGCAAAGCCGAGATGATCATCAAGGTGAAAGAACCCCTCCCGCAGGAGTATCAGTATTTCCGCGAAGGGATTATCCTGTATACCTATCTCCACCTTGCAGCCAATCCAGAGCTAACAAAAATTTTAATGGAACGAAATATCACCGGTGTCGGCTACGAAACGGTTATGGAAGCCGACGGGTCGCTGCCTTTATTGAAGCCCATGTCGGAGATCGCAGGTCGTCTTGCCGTCCAGGAAGGGGCGAAATACCTGGAAAAAAGCTTCGGCGGCAGGGGGATCCTGCTCGGCGGGGTTCCCGGAATTCGTCCTGGAAAGATCATGATTATCGGCGGCGGTGTCGTCGGCAGAAATGCCTGCAAGATAGCAACAGGCTTGGGTGCCGAGGTCACTATTCTCGATGTTTCGGCCGCCCGTCTTGCATACCTGGATGACATCTTCGGAAGCTCGGTGACTACGCTTTACTCCACCAAATCCAATCTCGATGCGAGTCTAAAAGAGGCGGACCTGGTTATTTGTGCCGTGCTGCGGCCCGGGGCGGCGGCCCCGAAGCTTGTAAAACGGGATCATCTGCGGCAGATGAAAAAAGGGGCGGTGATTGTGGATGTGGCGGTTGATCAGGGAGGCTGTACCGAAACTACCCGGGCAACTACGCACCAGGACCCGATTTATGTTGTAGACGACATTGTCCATTACTGTGTTGCGAATATGCCCGGTGTTGTGGCGCTCAGCGCCACTCAGGCGCTTACCAGTGTGACCAATCGGTATGGACTGCAGATAGCGGCTTCCGGCATAGAGCAGGCCATGAAAAGTTCTTCGGCGATACGAAAGGGGGTGAATACCTGGAAGGGCCGCTGCGTCAACCGGGAGGTCGCCGAAGCAGTAGAAGTTTCGTACGGAGGAGGAGAATTGGATAATGAAACTTGATGAGATAGACTATCAGATTATTGAAATGCTGCAGACCGGTGAACGGATGTCGAATAACGAGATCGCATCCCGGCTTTCGGTCACCGAGGGAACCGTTCGCAACCGCATAAAAAAACTCACGGGGGGCGGCTTCCTCAGTGTTCGGGGCCTGATTAATCCCGATAAATTTCATGACCGGCAGCTCATTTTTCTCGGATTAACTATTGCCGGCAGTAAAGATTTGGAGACCGTCTCGCGCCGGCTTTCTGATCTGCCTTCCGTGCGGTCGGTGTGTGTGGTTTCCGGCCGCTATGATCTGATTATCGAGGTTTTTATCGAACCCCACAAACTGGTGAATTTCTTGAGCAGTCAACTCGCTTCAATAAATTCAGTGACCAGCACAGAAAGTTTTATTTGCCTCGAAAGCAGAAGCAAGTGGATTTGAGCCTCGCTGAAACTCTGCCGGTTCTGCAGACCAGGTGTTGACTTCAATAACTTTTTACACAAGGTTTGAACCAGTACAAATGGAATAAGGGGGCCGGATGTCCTGGCAAAAAACCACCCATGAAATTCTCGAGGCAGCGGCCGATGAGGACCGCTTTCATCTTTATGAGCACGAGGTCTATACGATTCTCGATTCCCTCGGTCAACGCACTCCTGTATGGCACCTGCTGCAGCAGGGCGATGAGGTCAGCCTTGATCTGCTGGCCGATTTCGGGAGCGAGCGAGTGGTGCTCAAGGTCGTTTCTTCCGGTGTTGCACACAAACAAAAGCTCGGTGGAGTGAAGATAGCCTATAAGGACCTCGATTATATCCGTTTCCAGGTGGATGCTATGCGTTCAGCCTTTCTCGAGGAAGGGTACCCGGTGGCCGGAGTTCTGATGGTCGAGCATGTCCCCTACGAAAAGGACCTGGGAAACGAGATCCTGATGGGCTTTCGCGAGAGTGTGACCTTTGGACCGGTGCTTTCTTTCAGTAAGGGTGGAGCGGATGCAGAACACTTCGCCGAGAATTTTTCTCCGCCGAACCTGCTCCTGCCCCCTATAGACTCCCAGTGGTCTGAGGCGCTGTTGTCTTCTACCAAGATTCACAAGAAGTACCTCGCCGAAGGAAAGCAGAGCTGTATCGAACAGATAGTCGACCTGCAGGTGAAAATCGGTGAGCTGGCGACAGCCTTTTCGAATTTCTTTGATCCCGATGAAGAGGAAGGCCGAAAAAAAACCGGCTGCCGCAGCCGCGAGGTGTTGCCCGGTTATGTGTTGAAGGAATTCGAGGTGAATCCCTTCGTTTTCGATGAGGACGGCAGGCTGATTGCTCTGGACGGCTATGCGGTCTTCGAAGTCCGGCGGGGACGGCCCGGGCGCAGGGCTTTGAAACCTGCCTCGACTATGCAGCCTTTTTTTCGGCCCCGCGGCATAGCGGTGGTCGGGGTGAGCTCGAGCGATCATAACAAGGCCGGCAACATTATTCTGAAAAACCTGATAGAACTCGGCAGGGACGATGTCTATGCAGTAAATCCCCGCGGCGGGAATGTAAGCGTGGCGGGAAAAGACTTTCAGCTCTATCGGGAGGTCTCAGGGATCTCCGGGCAGGTGGACCTGGTGGTGATTACCGTGCCTGCCTCTGCTTCCCTTCCGGTTGTGAGGGAGGCTGTGGAAAAGAAAGCCCGGGCCGTTCTGCTCATTCCCGGAGGATTCAGCGAGGCTACCGGAAGCAGTTCGTTGGAGCAGGAGATCCTTGAAATCATTGAGGGATCGCAAACACGAATCATGGGGCCGAACTGTCTGGGGGTAGTATATGCCGGTGCGGGAGAAGAACCGGGCCTCAATACCTTCTTTATTCCCGAGGAGAAGTTCCAAATCAATCTGGACAAAGACAAAAATGTTGCTATCCTTTCACAGAGCGGGGCCTTGGGGATTGTTGAGATCTACAATCTTCGTAATGCCGTCTCCCCCCGGGTGATCGTGAGTTACGGGAATCAACTCGATGTGGATCCTTGCGACCTGGCCGCCTATTTTGCCGATGATCCGGAGGTGGATGTGATCGGTTTGTATATCGAAGGGTTTCTCGAAGGGGCCGGCCGGGATTTCTTCGATATCACACGGAATATCAAAAAGCCGGTGGTGGTGTACAAGGCCGGCCGTACCGAAGCGGGGATGATGGCCACCCAGTCGCATACCGCCAGCATGTCCGGTGAGTACGCCGTTGCCAGGGCGGCCATGAAACAGGCGGGGCTGGTGGTGGCGGACACCATGACCGACCATAGCGATTTCATCAAGGCCTTCGCCATGATGCATGACCGGGAAGTCCGCGGAAACAGAGTTGCCGTAATCACCAACGCCGGTTATGAAAAGACGAATGCTGCAGACAATATCGGTGATTTAAAACTGGCGGAACTCGATAGGGAAACAGAAGAAAAACTCCGAGATCTGCTGCCGGGTTTCGTGAGCGTCGAACCCCTTTTGGATCTAACCCCCATGGTCCCCGACGAAACCTTCGCCGAAGCAGCCCGTTTACTCGTGGAATCGGAAAACGTGGACGCTCTGTTGGTTTCCATTGTTCCGCAGGCGGCTCTGATCCACACCACCGATCGCGAGATCTCCGAATACAAACAGAACATTGCCGCCCAGATTGTCGAGGTGGCCCGGTCGGTAAAAAAGCCGATTGCGGTCTCGGTGACCGTCACCGCGGGTGCCGACGCGGTCTACAACCGTCTGGCCCAGGTTATGGACAACGGCCGAGTGCCAACCTACCTCTCGGCCGAACGGGCGATGATGTGTCTGAGGGAGTTTATCCGATACAAGCTGATCAAGGAACAGAACCGGATCCGGGAGTGGCTCGAATAAGGCCGGTGCGCCGGGGAGAGGCCGCACCGAAGCACCGGTCCAAGCTGCATCCGGTGCTCGGTACGATCCCATTCGAGGGGAGTAGCCCTGCCGGTCAGCCGGTGGACGGCAATACCTTGCCGGCCTCGAAGGCTGTCCAGTTTGCTTCGAAGGTGTCCTCGGGAACCCGCTCCCGTATTGCCTCCTGCCAGGCTGCTTCGGGGATGTCCAGGTCGCCGGCCATGTAGCCGAGGATTGCTGTGTTCAGGTAGATCTGTTTACCGATAATTTCGACGACCTCTTTCGGGTCGAGAAACTCCACCTTTCCGGCTGCCGTTCGCAGCGCCTGGTCGAGTCCTTCCGGATACTCGGTGACCTCCGCAGGCTTGAGTTGGCGTCGGATGCAGATGATCCGGGTTCGGGGGCCGGCAAAGCGGAGCCAGCGGAGGGTTTCCATCTCTTCGAGGGAAAAGAGAATGTCCGCCTCTCCCTCGGCAATCGTGGGTGACCAGACCTTTTTTCCAAAACGAATGTGACTGAAGACCGACCCGCCGCGCTGACTCATACCGTGGATCTCGCTTTTTTTGGCATCAAATCCGGCATGCATAGCTGCTAAGGTGAGGATATCGCTCGCCAGGATGACGCCCTGGCCTCCCACGCCGACCATAAGTACGTTGCTGATTCTATTCGCCATGATTAGCTCTTCCTCCTCTGCTTGATGCGGCGCTTCTTGAGTATAACGCAGGTTCCCTTGACAACCAGGAGTGAAACCCGTTCTGAAGCCAGCAGACCCTCGACGGCCGTCTTGATGTCATCGGGCTTGTAGGCATCGACTACCTTGATGTTTTCCGACTCGATACCGAGTCCCTCGCCGAGTTTCTGGTAATCCAGGGCGAATGCCTCTTCGCCGTTGATCCGTTCTCCCGAGAGGGGGTTGGGCTGCATACCGGTCATTGCGGTGGTGCCGTTGTCCAGAACGATGTTGAGGGTGTGACGCTTATTGTAGACAGCGTTTACCAGCCCGGTAAGGCCGGAGTGGGCGAAGGTAGAGTCGCCGATTACCGCTGCAGTTTTTCGTCCGCTTTTTCCGTCTTCTGCGATCTCGATGCCCTGGGATACGCTGATGGAAGCCCCCATATCCACGCAGGTGTCCATCGAAAGATAGGGGGGCAGGGCTCCGAGCGTATAACAGCCGATGTCGCCGGTTACGGTAACCCCCAGGTCCCGCAGGGTCTGGAACACGAAATGGTGAGGGCAGCCGGGACAGAGCTGGGGAGGCCGGGGCGGGAGGGGTGTCTTGGAAGGGTCCAGGGGTTCGAGTCCGCTCTTGGAACTGGGAAAACCCGCCGCTTCCAGCGGCCGGGCTACCCCGTCGGGGCTGAGTTCACCGGTAAGGGGAAAGAGATTTTTGCCCTCGACCTCGAGCCCCATAGCGCGGATCCGCAGTTCGAAGAAGGGATCGAGTTCTTCGACTACAACCAGATGTTCCACGGTTTCGGCAAACTTCCGGATCAATGCCTCCGGTAAAGGATGGATCATGCCGAGTTTGAGAAAGGAAGCATCGGGGTAGGCCTCTTTGGCGTAGGAATAGCTGATGCCCGAGGTGATGATGCCGAGCTTTTTCGAGCCGGGTTCGACCCGGTTCAATTCGAAGCCCTCTGCGAACTCTCGCAGCCGGACGAGGCGCTCTTCGAGATCCACATGACGGGTCCGGGCATAGGCGGGAATCATGACGAACTTCTTGATATTCCGTTCGAATACCGGGGTTTCTGTTTCGGGCCGGCCCGCCGGATCGGGATTGACCACGCTCATGGAGTGGGAGATCCGGGTGGTCGAGCGGAGGAGGACCGGCGTGTCGAACTCTTCGCTGATTTCGAAGGCCCTGCGGGTAAAAAGGCGCGCCTCCTCCGAGTCCGAGGGTTCGAGAGCCGGCAGTTTGGCCGCATAGGCAACGTTCCGGTTGTCCTGCTCGTTCTGAGATGAGTGGAGGGCCGGATCATCGGCAGTGACGATCACCAGTCCGCCTTTGACTCCGATATAAGCAGAGGTATAGAGGGGATCGGCCGCAACGTTCAGGCCCACGTGCTTCATGGTGACCAGGGTTTTCGCGCCGGTAAGGGAAGAACCAACGCCTACTTCGAGGGCTACCTTTTCGTTGACCGACCACTCGGTGTAGACATCAGGATAGGTAGTCAGGTTTTCCAGAATTTCCGTGGAGGGGGTTCCCGGATACCCGGTTCCCACTCTGGCACCGGCTTCCCAAGCGCCGAGGGCGATGGCCTGGTTCCCCGACATAAGTTGCTTTTTCATTGGTTGCTCCTTATCTGTTTGTTCTATGCATCAAGGGCCGCCTCGAAGCCCGGCATGGCCCCGTTAATTACCTCGTCGGCCACACAGAAGGAAAGGCGAATATATCCCGGTGCTCCGAAACCGCGGCCCGGTACGGCCAGAATCAGCTGTTTCTGTAGTTTTTCCACAAAAGCCTCGTCGTCTCCGCCGGGGGCCGGCAGAAAGAGATAGAAGGTGCCGGCAGGCCGGGTGAGCTCGTAACCCGCCTTCTCGAGTCCGTCACAGAGAAGGTCCCGCTTTTTCCGGTAGATCTCTGCATCCACCCATTCCCCCTGGAGGCGTGCGGCAGCCCGCTGCATCAGGGCCGGTGCGTTTACATAGCCGAGAATCCTGTTCGCCAGGATCATGCCGGCTGCCAGTTCGTCCCCTCCATCGGCTTCGGGATGTACCGCCGCCCAGCCGATACGTTCTCCGGGAATCGAGAGGTCCTTGGAGTAGGAAGTAGCCACGATGGTGTTCCGGTAGTGCTTCATTACAGGCGGCACGGTTAGACCGTCGAAGACGATGTGCCGGTATGGCTCGTCGCTGATGAGGTAGATGCTGCGGCCGGTTTCCCGGCTCTTTTTTTCGAGCATGGTTCCCAACTCGGCGATTGCATTTTCGGAGTAGACGGCGCCGGTGGGGTTGTTCGGGGAGTTGATGATCACGGCGGCGGTCCGCTTATCCACAGCTGCGGCGAGGGCGGTTATGTCCGGTTCGAAGCCGGCGGCCGATGGCACCGGCACCAGCTCGGCGCCGTGATTGTCGGCATAGAAGCGGTATTCCATGAAGAAGGGGCTGGGGACCAGGACCGTGTCGCCGGGGTTGAGGATGGCCTTGAGGGCGATATTCATTGCCCCGCCGGCGCCGGTTGTCATAATTATGTTGTTCTCTCCGATGGAAACCGCCTGTTCGGCGGAAGCGGTCTTTGCCACGGCCTTGCGGGTTTCAAGATAGCCCGCGTTTTGCATGTAGGAGTGTTTTGCCGGGACCTGTTCATCGAGAATCGCGCGTATCGTCTGCGGGAACCGCTCGGGGGGAGCGAGGTTCGGGTTGCCCAAGCTGAAATCGTAGACCTTGTCCGCCCCGTGCTCGGCCTTCAGCCGGGCTCCTGCCTCGAACATCTTTCTGATCCAGGACGAACCGCTCATAAGTTCCCGGATATGCTCTGATATCGCCATGCCTTCCTCCAGGGTGCGTGTTAAGTGCAGATTCTATCATCGAACGAAAAGTACTTCCAGGCTTCAGCCGATCTGCTGTAAGATCTCCGCCGTTTCCAGAGCACTGAGGGCGGCGTCCCAGCCCTTGTTGCCGGCCTTTGTTCCCGCTCTGTCGACAGCCTGTTCTACAGAGTCTGTGGTCAGTATCCCGAAGCCTATCGCTTTGTCCGCGGAGAGGGAAAGTGAGGCTATTCCCTTGCTGACCTCGGCTGCAACATAGTCGAAGTGGGGCGTCTCCCCGCGTATCACCGCTCCGAGGCAGATTACTGCATCGTACTCTTCGTTTTCGGCGAGCCTTTTGGCCGCTATCGGTATCTCCCACGCCCCCGGTACACGAACAGCGGTAATGTCCTCCTCTTCCGTTCCATGCCTGAGCAGGCAATCCACGGCTCCCTCAAGCAGGCGTTCTGTTACAAATGAATTAAAACGGCTCACCACTATGGCAAAACGCTTTCCTTTTCCCGTCAGTTTTCCTTCGATCTGTCTAATGTTCATATTGATACTCCTTCCAACATGTGTCCGAGTTTTTGCGCCTTTGTCTGAAGGTACCGAATGTTTTCCCGGCACACCCCTTCGATCAAGCCTTCTCTTTCGGTTATTTGAATCCCGGCATTCTTTAGAGCTTGCTCTTTTTGCGGATTATTGGTGAGCAAGCGTACGCTTTTATAACCCATTTCCCGCAGCAGGGCTGCTGCCGCTCCGAAGCGTCGTTCGTCGGCCTCGTGCCCGAGAGCGAGGTTGGCCTCGACGGTATCGGCTCCCTGGTCCTGGAGTTCATATGCCCGTATCTTCTCGGTGAGTCCGATTCCCCGGCCCTCCTGTTTGAGATACACCAAGGCTCCCCCTTCCTTTCCGATACGGGTGAGTGCGGCTTTGAGCTGCGGCCCGCAGTCGCAACGCAGGCTGCCGAAAACCTCGCCGGTTGCACACTCGGAGTGGATTCGTATCAGGGGGGTTGAGGTTTTCTTCTCGCTTTCCAGAACCACGATTTCCCGAACGGCCGGGTCTTCACTGGTGTAGCTGGAAATCTGAAATAATCCGTAGTCAGTGGGCAGACTGCTCCTGCTGTGGAGGGTTGTTGCTGCATCACCGGTGGCATCTCGATACTGCAGCAGTTCATCGACGGAAATCATCTGCAGATGATGCTTTTGGGCAAACCTCTCCAGCTCCGGAATCCGTGCCATTGTTCCGTCATCCTTCATGATCTCGCAGATGACCCCGCTCGGAGAAAAGCCGGCAAGGCGGGCAAGATCTACCGCTGCCTCGGTGTGTCCCCGCCGGGAAAACACACCTCCTTCGCGTGCAATGAGCGGGAAAATGTGGCCGGGTCGAATAAAATCAGCTGCCCCCGTGTTCGGGTCGGCAAGAGCCTTTACCGTGCGTGCCCGTTCAAATGCGGAAATGCCGGTGGAGGAATCTGCATGATCAACTGAAACGGTAAAGGCTGTGTGGTGATTATCGGATTCTCCGGGAGCCATGAGAGGAAGTCTGAGGGCGTCGGCCCTCTCTGCGCTGATTGGTTGACAAATGAGGCCGCGCCCGTAAGTAGCCATGAAATTGATTGTCCGGGGCTCGGCCTTTTCGGCAATAGCAACCAGATCCCCCTCGTTCTCTCTGGTAAAATCATCTACCACTATTATCAGTTCCCCCCGGGCCAGGGCCTCGAGAGCCTTTTCTATTCTTTGAAAAACCCCAACTTTATTCATAATCCACTCCTTTTAACCGGGCGGCGTAGCGGGCCATCATGTCGATTTCTATGTTTACCGGATCTCCGGCTTTTCGGTCTTTGAGAACCGTGCTTTGCCGGGTTGTGGGAATAATATTTACCATAATCCGCACCCCCCTAAGATCTGCTATTGTTAGGCTGACCCCTTCTATGGCGATCGAGCCTTGGGCTGCACAAAAACGCATGAGTTCCTGTGGAAGGATTACCTCGAGAAAGATATTCTCGGATGCCCTTCGGATTGAAGAGATGCGCCCCTTCCCGTCCACGTGACCCTGAACGAAATGGCCGCCCAGCCGCGAGTCCATCCTGAGAGCCCGCTCGAGGTTTACATGGGCGCCCTTTTTCAGAAGGCCCAGGCTGGTCTTCTCCAGCGTTACCGCCAGGGTTTCTACGGAAAAGCTGTTGTCATCGAGACCGGCAACCGTCTGGCAGGCGCCGTTTATTGCAATTGAATCTCCGGTTTTCATGTCATCGAGTACCCGCTGTGCGTGAATAGTAAGGTGTTGGTAGGCTCCCCTCCGGTTCAAGCGGCCGACCGTACCGATTTCCTCAATAAGCCCTGTGAACATAGAGTTCCTCCTCAATCGCCTGAGTAATCTCCTCGAGCCAGCCTTCTCGAAAGCCCGAAATCTCGAATCCGCTGCCTGCCTGCCGGCAGCTCGTCCCTTCGAGTCGAAGAGCCTCGCTTATCTTCTCCACGCCGAGGGGGCCGATTGCCTTTCCGTCACCCCCGATCAGCGCCGGCGCAATGAAGAGGTGCAGGGCGTCGAAAAGTCGGTGTTGGAGAAATGCCGTTACTATTTGTGCTCCCCCTTCAACCATTACCGACTGAAACCCCTCTTCTTTGAGGTCAGCCAAGATTTCCGGCAGAGACAAGCGCCCTTCTTGGTCTGATCCGACAGGACGCACCCGAACTCCCGCAGCACGTAAGGAGGCAATGCGTTTCTCTCTGTCTTTCATTGGCCCTCTCCGCCTGCCGGTGGCCGGCGGAGGACCGGCCGGCGGAGGACCGGCTGGTGCCGGGTCGGCGATGTAGACAAGGAGGTGCTCCGGCCGTTTCTGCACCAGGTAGAAACCCTCGGGAATCTGGGCGTAAGCATCGAGCACCACTGCCTGAGGGCTGCTCGTTTGTGTGCCGGCTGCATCCTGCGGAAGACGGACTGTTAACCGGGGATTATCCGAAAGGGCTGTTTTAATACCGACGAGAACAGCATCGTGTTCGGCCCGGAGTTTATGGGCGCCCTCCCGGGCGGTTCTGTCGGTAATCCATTTTGAGTCGCCGGTATCTGTTGCAATTCGCCCGTCGAGGGATTGGGCCAGCTTGAGGCTTACAAAAACTCTGTTCAGGGAATGAACGGTATTGAACCGGGCATTCTCGTACCATATTTTCTCTAAATCCGGTACGGCAGGGGCGAGCTCGACCTCGATTCCCGCTTCCCGCAGCTGCCGTATTCCTTGCCCCCGGACTCGAGGATTCGGATCGGGTTGTCCGATTACCACCCGCTTTATTCCCGCCTCTATGATCTTTGTAGTGCAGGGTCCGTTGTGTTTGTCTTCTGCGGTGAACGAACAGGGTTCGAGATTGCAGTAAAGCGTGGAACCCCCCGCCTCGGCTCCTGCATTGTTCAGTGCAACTGCCTCAGCGTGGGCTCCTCCGTAGACGGCATGATAGCCATCCGAGACAACTCTTCCGGTTTTCACGATGAGCGCGCCAACCTTCGGGTTGGGCCGAACCGCAGCCTTCCCCTTGCGGGAAAGGGCAAGCGCCCTCGAGAGATATTTCTGGTCTTGATTCGAAAACATGAAACCCCCTGTCGCGGGCAAGGGCGGTTTGCAATGGATGGCTCAGAAAAGGAGCGAATACAAAAAAACCCGAGCCGTAACGACTCGGGGCTTAGATTCGCAGTCAACATCATAAGACAAAAGGAAACACTTCATCGAACTGTTTCCTGTCTTTCTGAAGTTTTCTCCCATCCGGACTGTACCGTCGGTACCGGAATTCCACCGGTTCGATCCTGCTTGACGCAGGACTCGCGGACTATAACCGCCGGTCGGGAATTATTTCCTCAAAGGAAATGCACCCTGCCCCGAAAAACTCTGGTCAACGGTAACGAGAAAACGAGCCGGGTGTCAAGACGCGGTGTAAAAACAATGGCTGCAGAACTCCACCGAGAGAGCCCTTTTTGTTGAAAAGAAAGTTACATATACACAGCAGCATCCTCTTTGGTTTCTTTGTACAACCAGAGAATTTTTTCTTTGTTCCCGATCAATTTGAGATTTCCTCCTCCTTGATTCAGAGCTGTATGTACATGGAGAAGGTATCGAATTCCCTGTTGGTCCATTCGTTCGACCTTTCGAAGATCGACGGTAATGTGCTTTTGTCCCTGGTACATACACCTTCGGATCACTGCAGAAAGGTAATCGATATTGGCAAAGGTGAAATGGCCGCTGAGAGAAAAGTAGCCGGGTTTTTTCATGTCGATTGTAATGCTGAGAGGTTCGCTTTCTTCGTATTCTGCTGATTCACCGTGTCCTTGTGTTGTTATTGAAGCCAACATTTCGTTGGTGTTCCGTAATCGGCCGATAAGCGCGCGTAGAACTCTCATGAACCATTCCGGCACTCCGTAGGATCCGTGATAAAAGTCTTTTGCTTCAACGACATATACCGAGCCTCCGCTCAGAGCCCGTACAGTAGCCGAACGGGCACCATCGTGAATGAGTGCCATTTCACCGATTACATCGCCGGGTTCAGCGATATTCAGTGGAAGCTGAGTATCTTCGTCGCTTTCCCGGTATATCTCGAATTTGCCGGTTCGTACCACATACATGGTTCGAGCAACCTGCCCCTCCCGGATAAGGACTTCGCCTTCCTCTACCATTTTTATTTGCATCTTGTAGGAATCAATCAGGGATGATATACCCTTGAGTTCAGATAATTTGTTGTAGATAAGCTGAACATTGGTGAATTTAATCTTTCCTTCTTGTGCGAGCGGAGATTCGATGAGTTCTTTGAGGTAGTCGACACCAGCTCTGTCGACATCGATCACTCCTGAAAAATCGAGTACGAGAGAAGAGAAGGCACCGGCAGCCGCTTTTCGTATCAGCTGTTTTACTGGGTTAATACTGCCTGCATAAAAATACCCTCGTAACCGGACTGTGTTGCTTTCCGGTTCCTCGAGTACTTCGATCGTTTTCGGGGGCTCTTCCCCCTTCGATTCCTCGAGGGCAGGCACATCACCTGCTGCCATGTAGTCGCTCAACAAAAGAGTGGTGCGGCGAATCCTTTCTACCAAGGTTCTCGCTATGCTCTGGATCCAATCCGGAATTCCATAGTGCCCATTTTCAAAGATTTCGCTGCTGATGACATTCGCATAGACCTCTTCCACGGCGGTTACGCAGGCGGTTCGGGGAATTCCTGAAATAAGAGACATCTCGCCGACAAAACTCCCCTTCCCGAGTTCGGTAATCGGAATATCTTTCCCTTCTTTGGAAATGGTAATACGCACTCTCCCCGTCCGGATGATATACATTTCTCGGCTGGTATCACCTTCCCGAAAAAGTATTTCTCCGGGGGCAAAATACTGAAGGTTGGTTTTGGCTTTTCTCATAGTATCCCCCTGTTGAGTGAGAAAAACACTATAGCGCACAAAAAGGTCCGTATCAGTTTTTATAATTGAAAAGGGGCTGTCTGCTTACGAGACAGCCCCTTTTCGTTGGTGTGATACCTGGTAAGAAACAAGAGAGGCGGTTTTACCTGTTTCCCGCTGATTCGGCCGGGGTATCGCCGGCGGGTGTTCCGGCTTTGGCCTCGGATGCCGTTTCCTTTCCTTTGTTCTGCTGAGAGGCCCTTTCCTGGGCGGCTTTTCGAGCTTCGGTTCTCACGGTGGAGCGCACGATTTCACCGAGATTGCCGGCAAGTTCTCCGTTTTTCCAATCCTCGATTTGTCCGAGCATGGTGCGTACTGCTTCGCGAGTTGCCTGGGCTACCACCGTTTTTTCACGGTTTTCCTCTTTTTCCAGGCGTAGGGCATTTCGGGCCAACTCCAGGGCGAGTAGTCCGTTCTTCCCGGTTTCGAGGTCTATGCCTTCGCTCCTTGCATAGCCGAGGGCTTGTGCTACTATCTGGGGGTCGGCAGTTCCTACCTCTTCCCAGGAACCTTCGTCGACTGAGTCAACGATCGCTTCGGCTTCTTCTTCGTTGAACTCGGACTCTTCAAGCGCGCTCTCGAGCCGTGCCGAAAAGTTTTGGTCGGCCGCTTCCTGCGCTCCTCCGGCGAAAACTCCGGGTACGAACAGAACCATTACTGTCATGAGTACGACTGGAAATACGAAATTGCGTTTCATTGCTATCCTCCTGTTCGGGGCTGCAAAATGTAATTATCCCCTTTTTCTATAAGGATATACGCAAAGAAAGCACAGAGGTTTCAGCGCCTTTGAAGGGTCTATCTCCACGATCGGGGGCAGAAACCGGTCTTCACCTGTTTTCAAAGTCGCGTTACAATAACTGTATGGAAAGAAAATGCAATTTTTACGCAGGGCCGGCGACCCTCCCGCTGCCGGTTCTTGAAAAACTGCGGGATACGATGGTGGAGTACGGCGACTCGGGGATGTCTCTGATTGAAACGAGTCACCGAAGCCCTGTCTATGACGAGGTGCATGCCGGTGCCCGCGAGTTGGTTCGCGAGCTTTTGGGTCTGAGTGATGAATTTCAGGTTCTCTTCCTCGGGGGAGGGGCGACCCTTCAGTTTGCAATGCTTCCGATGAATCTGATGAACGACGATCCGGGGGCGGAGTATACCCTTACGGGAAACTGGGCCAAGAAGGCACTGGATGATGCGAAGAAGCTGGGAAAGGTGAATGTGATCTTCGATGGAAGCGGAGGAAATTTCACCGATCTTCCGGATGCAGGCGCCCTGAAGCCGCAGTCGGGGGCGGCCTATCTTCACCTTACTTCGAACGAGACGATCCAGGGGCTGCAGTGGCAGGATTGGCCTGATACGGGGTCGGTGCCGCTGGCAGTTGATATGTCGAGCGACATCATGAGCCGCACTCTGCCGGTCGAGCGGTTTTCGTTGATCTATGCGGGTGCGCAGAAAAACCTCGGTCCTGCCGGTGTGACGCTGGTGATCATGCGGAAGGGCCTCCTCGAGCGGTGCCGGAAGGACCTTCCTGCCTACCTGAGTTATCCGATCCATGCGGACAAGGATTCGCTCTACAACACCCCTCCGGTTTTTTCGATCTATGCGGTAAAACTGGTTCTGGAATGGATAAAAGAGCAGGGCGGTCTCCAGGCAATGGAGGAGCTCAATGAACGAAAGGCCGGACTGTTGTATTCGGCAATCGACGAGAGTGACGGGTTTTATCAGTCCCCTGTTTCTTCCAAAGACCGTTCACGAATGAACGTGGTCTTTACCATGCCTGATGAGCAAAAGCAGAAGCTGTTTCTCTCCCAGGCTCAAGAGGCCGGTATGGTCGGGCTGAAGGGGCACCGGAGTGTCGGCGGCTGCAGGGCTTCGATCTACAATGCCATGCCCTACGAGTGTGTGCACAAACTTGCCGACTTTATGAGGGATTTTCGGAAGAAGGCTTGATTTCACCCCTTCAGGGGATATACTCGGATTATGACGCTCTATCGGCGATTATGGGTTTGGCCGCTTATTGCGGCCGGTCTTTTTCTCTTTTTTCTCCTGTTTACCCTGAGCGGCTGCGGGGTCTCTCTTATGGAGGGGCTTTCCTCCGCCGGAGGTTCGGGGGGCGGGGAAGCTTCGGCGGCATACGAGAAAGAAGAATACATGGCCTCAGAGCCTCAGGCGAAGGCGTCTATGTCCAAGTCCGGCGGCGCGGGTGCACCTGCGCCGGATGCTGGGCGCTCAGCCGCTCCTGAGGCTTCCCGGGACCGGGCCGAGGGACTTTCCGCCCCGGCGCCGGAGGCTGCTGCTGACAACGGGGCCGGCGCGGGACAGGAGTCCGGCGGTCCGGCGGCGGTTCCGGAGAGGCCGGAGAAGAGAAAGAGGATATATACCGGTTCCTGCGGCCTGCGGGTGGCGGAGCCTGAACAGACACGCCGGAAGATCGAGTCGATTACCGAGGAGGTCGACGGCTATGTGGAATCCTCCTACAGCGAGGGTATAACCCTCCGGGTTCCTGCGGCGAGCTTCTTCTCTGTTTTTGAACGGATTCTCGCCCTCGGCGAGATCGTCGATCGTTCTATCGAGACCTTTGATGTAACCGAGGCCTACAGCGATCTGTCTTCACGGAGGGAGATTGCCGTCCGCACCCGGACGCGGCTCTACCGCCTTCTCGAGACAACCGAGGACGTACAGGAGCGGCTCAAGATCCTCCGGGAGATCAGGCGCCTGACGGAGAGGATAGAACACATCGATATGACCCTCAAAATCATGGACAGCAGGATTGCCTACTCACGGATTTCTGTCCGGCTCGAGCAGCGGATCGACACCGGTGCCTCGACCAAGGCGGAGATTCCCTTCGGCTGGATTGCCGGGCTCGATCCCTTTGCGCGGAGTATCACCGGGTTCCTCGGTCCCGAACCCGATCCGGGGGATGAGTTTGCCGTTTTTGAAAAGCTCGATGCCTACCAGGCTGAAACTGCCGACGGGGTGCGGCTGCGCGGCGCTACTACCGAAAATCATCCCCGCGGAGACGCTCTTTTCTGGCAGGAGGCCCTCGAGTATCACCTCGGGCCCTTCTTTGCCGGCGGCCAGCCGCTGCAGGCAGGGGAGCTTCGAGGGGTTCTGTTTCGAAGCAAGGATCTCGAGCCCTATTACTACCTGGTTTTTGTTCTGCCGGCCGGAGAGGAGCTCCATGTTTATGAGGTCTTTTACCCGGATGCTGATACCTTTGAGGGGCATCATGAAGGGGTTCTGGATGTTTTTCGCCGTCTTGAACAGGCAGGTGGAGCCGAGACGGCCGGCGGCGGGACGGCGGAGGCCGTGAGCGGCAGAGGCGCCCGCGGCAGCGAGGACGGCGCGGTATGAGGTGCCGGAGAGTGCTGCTTATTGGTTTTCTGTTGTTGTTCGCGGGTACTGCAACGGTGTTCGGGCAGGAAGGGCAGGCCGGGGCAGCTGTCGGCGGCGGGCCGGCGGAGGCCGGACAGGCCGATGAACAGGAAAGGGATTACCTTCATCAGAGCGTATATGCCTCTGCAATCGTTCGCGACCGCTGGGCTGCAGTAGAGGCGATATCACATTGGGCCGAAGAGCACGGCGGATACTTCCTGGTACAGACGGACAGCTATGTCCGGGTACGGTTTCCCGGAGAACGCATTCCTGATTTTCGCGGGTGGCTCGATGAATATGCTGAGGCGGTGGGGGAGTTTTCTCCTTCGGCACAGGATTTGAGAGAGGAGCTTATGGGAATCGAGTCACGGATTCGAAGCCGGGAGGAGATTCTTCAGCGGAACATGGAGCACCTCGAGCGCGCGGGTGTATCCGGTACCCTTGCTATCGAGAGGGAGCTCGCCCGTCTGCTCGGCGAGATCGAGCGGTTGAAGGGGCGCCTCCGGCGGATCAGGCAGGATCTGCGCTTTGCACGGGTGGAAGTGGATCTGAACAGTCCGAGCAGACGGCCGCCGGATCAAATGCCCTCCTCTTTCCCATGGCTCGGTGAGGTGGATATGTACGGTCTGCTCGAGGAGACTGCGGAGGTGGTGAAGTGAGCGGCGGCTGTAGTATTCTCCATGAACAGGGT
>JAIPGG010000056.1 GCA_021736255.1 Spirochaetales bacterium
TCAAGGATTTTTTTGGTAGCCATACTGCCTCCTAGTCTATTACGATAGGAGTAGCATTTCATAGTCTTTTTCATATTGTCTAGTACTAGGCTTTTGTTTACTAGTCAGCTGTTAAGTAGCATATGCGTTTGCCCTGCCCCTTACAAGAGAAAAAAAACAAGCCGCCCTTCTCGTACGGGTAACAATTATTACCATATCCTTGAGCCTCTCCGAGTATTATCTCTCTTTCCTGATTCCCGGCTGGAACATCCCGCCGCAGAGCCCGACAATTCTCAGCATCTGGAGCGGTGCGATGTTCTACGCCATCTGGAAGTACGGATTTCTCCGAATCTCCCCCGGACATCTATCTGAAAAGATTCTTGATTCAGTCGAGGACTTAGTAATTCTCTATTCAATCAACGGGAAAGTGGTATACCGGAACAGGAAGGCTGTCGAGGTTTTCGGAGCGCCGAAACTAGCTCCAGCCCCAACCACAGCCGCCGGTTCCCCGCTCGTTTTTCAAGAGACCGATACCGGGAGAGTGGAATCTGCAATCGAAGAGAAAGCCGTTTATCCCCTTTTGGGAGATAAAGAATCATGGGTTCCCGACTACCCCGACAAACAACTGTGCCTCCGGTTCCAGTCAGCAGAATCACACAAAGAGGCGAAACATCTTACCATCAACTTCCGTGTCAAACCGCTGCTCGACCGATTCAACGATCCGCTCGGGGTGCTCGTTTCGGGGAGCGTGGTGTCCGAGTTCACCGATCTCATCGAATCCTACCGATTCACCAAGCGGGAGATGGAGGTAATCGATCACCTTTTGTCTGGATGCACGATAGAAACGACCGCAGAATCCCTCTACATTACCGAGCGAACGGTCAAGGCCCATATTACAAGCATTTATGAAAAAACAGGCGCCTCCAACAGGGTGGAACTCGTCAACATACTCAGCAGCGAGGACGGAGAGAGAAGCGTGGAAAAGTAATCCTGCAGAGTTTCCGGCCGGACTCACCTCCGTGACCGCTTGAGTCTTCGCGCGTTTTTTTGTATCTTTTGCCAAGCTGCCCATAACCGCACCCGAAACATCAGTATCGATCTCGGCAGAACCGAAATACCTCTTTTCTTACAAAGCAGGGAGAATACAGTGCACGAAGAAATTGCCCGGCGAAGGACCTTTGCCATCATCAGCCATCCCGACGCGGGAAAAACCACTCTTACCGAAAAGCTGCTGCTCTTTGGGGGAGGAATACGCGCTGCCGGAGCGGTAAAGTCCAACAAGATCACCCGTACCACCACCTCCGACTTTATGGAGATCGAAAAGCAGCGGGGAATCTCTGTCTCGACGGCCGTGATGACCTTCGAATACGACGGAAAACTCATCAATATTCTCGATACTCCCGGCCACAAGGACTTTTCCGAGGACACCTACCGGACCCTCTCTGCTGTGGACAGCGTTATTCTGGTTGTCGATTCGGTGAAGGGAGTAGAGGAACAGACCGAGCGGCTGATGCAGGTGTGCAGGATGCGCAAAACGCCGGTGATGATCTTTGTGAACAAACTCGACCGGGAAGGGAAACAGGCCTTTGAACTTGCCGACGAGCTCGAAGAAAAACTCGAGATTGCCGTCCGGCCGCTTACCTGGCCGATCGGCAGCGGCAGCAGTTTCAAGGGCGTATACAATCTGCACGAACAGAACATCAATCTGTTTCGTTCGGGCAAGGATGTGATAGAGGATGAAGAAGACCGCCTCTATATCGACTCTCTAGAGGATGAACGGCTCGATCAGCGCCTCGGCAGCGGGCTCTCGGCCCGGCTTCGGGAGGAAGTTGACTTGATCGAGGGGGTGTATGACCCCTTCCAGACCGAAGACTACCTGGAGGCCCGGGTAGCTCCGCTCTTTTTCGGAAGCGCCCTCAACAATTTCGGGGTTCGCGAGCTCCTCGACAGCTTTGTGGGCATTTCGCCGGCCCCGGGAAAACGCGGCACGGCCACCCGCGAGGTCGCTCCGGAAGAGACAAGCTTCAGCGGTTTTATCTTCAAGATCCACGCAAACCTCGACCCCAATCACCGCGACCGCATTGCCTTTTTACGGGTGTGTTCCGGGCGGTTTCAGAAGGACCGGCAGTTCCGCCATGTGCGGCTGGGCAAAACCATCCGCTTTAACATGCTCTACGGCTTTATGGCCCGCAAAAAGAACACCATTGACGAGGCATATCCGGGAGATGTAATCGGACTCTACGACCGGGGGGATCTCAAGATCGGCGACACGTTAACCGAGAAAGAGGATCTTCAATTCGAGGGGATTCCAAACTTCTCACCTGAGATTTTCCGGGAGGTGGTGGTCACCGATCCGATGCGGTCGAAACAGCTGAATAAGGGACTGACCCACCTCATCGAGGAAGGCCTGGCCCAGCTCTTTATCCAGGACAAGGGCCGGCGCAAGATCGTCGGGACGGTCGGCGAGCTGCAGTTCCAGGTGATCCAGTACCGGCTGGAAAACGAGTACGGGGCTTCATGCAGCTTCCGCCCCCTTCCCTACGTACGGGCCTGCTGGATCACTTCAGAAAGCAAGAGTGCGATGGACGAGTTCATGCAGTACCACTTCCGGCAGATAGCCTACGATCTGGAAGACAATCCGGTTTACTTTGCCGAGTCGGATTGGATGCTCCGGTCAAAGATGGAAGGCAACCCGGAGATACGGTTTCACTTCAGTTCCGAGCTGGACAGCGAGATGTCGCAGTACGAACTGGGTGCGATGCACTCCGGGCGCAAGTAATCACCTCGAAGGCCGTGCCTGAGACTCTGCCCGGATCCTTAGGGGCCGGCTGGCCCGCTCCGTACTGAGCAAACCGGTAGAGCCGGGCGGAGCGCCGGGCAGGCCTGTATTCAATCTTCCTCCTACGGGCCTCCACCCATCATGACCCGGTTTCTGCCGGCATTCTTGGCTTTGTAGAGGATCTTGTCGGCAATGGGAATCAGTTCGTCCAAGGGACATTTCTGCTCGATACAAATCCTCGAATCGGTCACGCCGCAGCTGAAGGTAAAGTGTATTTCACCGCTCTCAGAATGCACCACGGGTTTCCGGACAATATCGAGAATCCGGCCGGCAAGTTCCCCTCCCTTTTCCCGATCGGCATTGATAAAGACAATTATAAACTCTTCTCCGCCGTAGCGCCCTACCAGGTCGTAGGTACGGATATTCTCTTTCAGGATTCGGGCAAGTTCCTTCAATACCTGATCTCCGGCAACATGCCCATAGGTGTCGTTGATATTTTTGAAGTGGTCGATATCCAGAATCGCCAGGGCAAAAAGTGTTTCCTCCCTCCTGGACTTGTCTACCAGGGGCTCGAGCCGTTCATAGACATGGCGCCGATTGTAGAGACCGGTCAGACCGTCACGGATGGAACTTTCTCTGAACTTCTCTTCCAACTGTTTTCGTTCGGTCACATCCTGCGCGATACCGGCCAGTCTGGAATTCTTGCCATCTCCCTGAATATGAAAAGTGGATGCCCAGATCCAGCGGATCTGCCCGTCAGGACGAATGATCCGGTATTCCGCCTGAAAATCATACATGGATTCCCGGTACCGGCGGATAATCTCGTCCCGATCCTCCGGGTGGATGAAATCCATGAAGTTCTTCCCCTCGAGAAGGTCGATTTCGTACCCCAGGCTTCTCGTCCAGGAATCGTTGAGCTTGAGAAAGACGCCCTCGGTGTCTGCTATACACAGCATATCGAGATTGACCGAAAAGAAGGTTTCTAAATCCATTTGATTGGAAAGATTGCTATTGTCCGACATGTGAAAAAAAATATCATCTTTTTTCCTTCTTGTCGCAATATTATTTTCCGCTACCGGCCGGTTGGCTTCAGAAGACAGATTTTAGTTAGGAAAAATTCCTATTAAGCCTTGACATCACCTCCTGCCTCTCTATGCTTTTTTTTATGAGTGATACAGTTGATTTTGGTGATGTGCTGGAACGCTGGTACCGGGTTGATATTCCCCGGAACGACTTAAGCCGCCTTGCCGGGAGAAGCGACGCAAAAGGTCTGGTTCGTCTGATCGGACATTTCGGAATCCTGGCCGGTTTCGGCATCGCTGCCTATTTGGCCCTTGGCACCTGGTTGATGTTTCCGGCCTTTTTTCTCTACGGTACGGTGTATTGCTTTTTGAACCACCTAATGCATGAAACCCATCATCGTACTCCCTTCAAATCGGTGTGGATCAACGAGGTCTTCCACTGGATTTCTTCCTTCGCCCACGGTGCCGAACCGGTATTCGACCGCTGGGCCCACACCCAGCACCATACCTACACCTACATGGAGGAAAAGGATCCTGAAATCGTGACAACCAGCCCCATAAATCGCTGGAAAGTAATCTCTTCATACTTTGGGTTCGGTTTTTTTACTCCCTTAGCAATCTTTAAGCGGGCTCTCGGCGTTGTAGACAAAGAAGTAGAAGAATATGTTCCTCAATCAGACTGGAAAAAGATGCGATGGAGTTCATGGTTCTGGCTTTTGGGATACGCGGCAATTATCGGGTCATGCTTCTATTTTGGAACGATCCTCCCGTTGGTGTACACGGTGTTCGCCCGCTGTTACGGGGCGCTGATTCCGAGCCTTTTGAACAATACCCAACATATCGGGCTCGAGTTCAACGTCTACGACCACCGTCTTTGCACCAGAGACGTTTATATTAACCCGATCCTGAGCTTTTTCTACTGGAACATGCAGTACCATACCGAACACCACATGTATCCATCGATCCCCTTTCACGCCCTGAAAAAGATGCACCGCCAAGTAAAGGACCGGTTACCTCCCGTCTACCCGAGCCTGTGGGCTGTCAACCGGGAAATACGGGAAACCATGCGCAGGCAGAAAACCGACCCTCATTACCGGGTAACCCCGCAGCTGCCTCAGACCGCAGAGGGTACCGGCACGGAGGAGAAAGCATCCGACAGGCCGCCTCCGGAGTCCGAAAGGACCGGTTCGAAGACCGACGCCTCAGATTCATCGCCGACGCTTGCGGAGACTCCCCTGCCTAAACCCCAAAACGGCTGGTACCCAGCCTGTCGCACGAACGAACTCGAGGAAAACGGCGTTCTGCCTTTTAAAAACGAGGGCAGTCAGTATGCTGTCTACCGCCTCGCTGACGGCTTCTACGCAACATCCGGCAAATGCACCCATGCAGGCGCTCTTCTGTCCAAAGGGCTGATCTTCGACGGCGAGATCGAATGTCCGGCCCACCAGGGGCGCTTTTCAGTAAAAGACGGCTGTGCCACGCGCTCTCCGGCCCACAGCTGCCTCGAAGTCGTTCCGGTTACCGTAGAAGACGAGGTGGTCTGGCTGCAGCTGAGCTAAATATAAAAAAAAGGCTGCCCGCAGGATGCTGGCGCATTCCGGGGCAGCCCGCTCAGTATTTCACATATTCTTATTCATTCTTTTTGAGTTCGAACTCGACACGCCGATTCTTCCAGTGGTTCTGATAATCCTCATGCGGAACAATCGGTTCGCTGCCGCCGAGACCCTTGACCGTCATTCGTTCTTCAGCGACGCCGCGTTCCACGAGTGCGTTTTTGACAGCTTCAGCCCTGGCTCGGGAAAGGGGAATAAGGATTTCCTCCTGTTCCTGCCGCTTCGCTTCAGGATCATCGGTCTTCATGTGCACAGCGTGTCCCTCGACCTGAATTGAATATCCCTTGTATTCTTTGAGTATCTCTGCCACACGGTCGAGTACCTGCATATTTTCTTCAACCAGCTCCTGGTCTTCGAGGTTCTTGTAATCCGCCTTGTAAGGCACAAAATGAATATTGGGCACACGGATACGAACATCGCTGCCTGCAATACCGCTTTCTTTCATCACCAGAATACCAACGGAGATTGCTGCTTCAGCCTCGCTGCTGTTTCCGAACTGATCGGTCACTGCGAGTTTCGCCGTGTAATCTTCGGCCGATTGGACGAGTTCATCATTGGAGGCCCGTCCATTCCAGGTTATCTCACTCTTGGGAGCACCTTTTCCGGAAAAATCAGTAAATACATTTCCCTTTGAATCAAGAATTTGGATGCTCCACTCAGCTATTTGTGAAGTCTCGTCCTGGGCCTCGACCTTCAAAGACAGCACATCGTTCTCGCCGTTACCGTCGGGGGTAAAAGGAAGCGGTTCGGCGGTTAACCCAGCACTGGGTGAGTTGATATCAAGGATAAAGGGCTCGGTTGCAGCGGCAGCCGTGTTCCCGGCGCTGTCGCTGCCGATAAGCGCGTAGACATACCGTCCTGAGGGCAGTTCACCTTCCCGGGCAATCTGTCCGTTCCATTTGAAAGATTCAGGTGCCATTCCTTCCCAGCTGTGAATCGTTACCGCCTGATCCGATAACTCTGCTCCTGAAAGTTCGGCAGCATCAGCCGGTATCACATAGGCAGTCCATTCTTCTGCATTTTCAGTGTTCTGGGTAAAGGTGATCGTTTCATCCATGCCGTCTCCATTAGGAGAAAACCCTTCGGCGCTCTTTTCAAGGGTCACCTGCGGTTCGGTTACATCGACATGGATCGGACTGGTAGTCGTTTCAATCTGCTCTCCGCCCGGATATACAACTTCGAGCTTCGCCCGATATTCTCCTTCAGCGGGGATCTTTGCGCCCTCTGCGGGAAAGGTGATTGTTTCCGGCAAGGACTTTTTGCCGCTGAGTTGGGTTACCGTTTCCTTTTGTGCATTCAGCAGAGAAAAAGTCCAGGTATCAATTGTTCTCTCGACAGGTGCATTGACCGAGAAATCCAGAGTGTCTTTGCTGCCGTCGTTGTTCGGTGAAAAAGCAGTAAAATTAGGGCTCATGGTCACTGAATGGGTTTTGGTTGATAATATGATACCTTGTACCGTCGCGCTGTTATTGTTTCCGGCCCTGTCGGTACCTTTCAGGGTGTAGGAGTACGTGCCGTCATCTACAACCTCGCCTATTTCGTTTGTACCGTCCCATTTCAGGGGTTGCGGTTTCGTGGCGTTCCATCGCCACCTGCGCACGACCTCTCCTTCACTGTTTTGTATCGTTCCCATCCAGGATTCTTCTCTGCTCCCCTTTTGGGAGATAGCGAGTGTATCATTCTTTCCATCATCATTTGGGGAAAAGATCTTCTCCGAGATATCCACCCCGACTTCCGGCGGGGTATTATCAACCATTATTGTAACCGGATCGCTTTTTGCCGTCTGATCGAGATTATCAGCGGCTTCTACTGTCAAAAAATAAGTCCCTTCCGGAACAAACTCGCCGCTGTTGCCGCGGCCGTACCAAAAGATCTTTTCCGGCAGTTCAACAGCAATTGGTTCTTCAATATAAACACCGCTGTCTTCCGCTTCTCTCCTTTCGGTGAAAACAACGTTTCCGGATTCATCCTTTATTATAACCGATAAATTTTTAATAACCGTATCATCCGGTGTTGTTACATCATAATCGACACTCAGCATGTCACTGACATTGGGTGAAGATTCGGGAGAAATAATTGAAACATCCGGTGCTTCCACTACTACCGTGGGCCCGGAATCGCTTTCCGGAGTAGTGGCACATGATGCAAAAATAAAGGCTATAACAATTATAGCCCCGCTAAAAAACATATTTTTCCTAGACTTTAAAAACATTTATTACAAGACCTCCTTCTGTCCTTTGGGACTAGGATACTAAGAGGCCCGGGAAAGCGTCAAAAAATATTATAAAATAACTCTAATTTATAAAAATAATTTAGCAAATAGTTATTATCGTTTTCTGAATTAAAGGTCAGTCAGGCCTTTTCCCTTTCTGCCGTAATCATCTTCGTGCCTGATTTGGTCCTCTTTTTTCCATTCACCGAAGCTGACCACAACCATAGTGAACTGCTGCTTTACAGCCCAGAACCGGTGCTTCTGCCCAGGTTCGATCAAGAACTCCTCGTGGGGGGAAGGATAATGCACCTGTCCGTCTATTTCGATCGCAGCACCGTCGGTGAGCAGATGAAAGAGCTCATAGCGGTCTTCATGCGAGTGCAGGCTCGATCGGTTTCCCTTACGGATCGTTGTAATATCGACACTGCATCTCTGGTTGCGAACAACCATGTAGATGTCGCCCCATGGCCGCTGAGACTTGATTGTTTCCTGTCCGGATCTCGGGTCTTGCATTGTTTCCTCCTGTATAATTCTCTCCTATTTGTTTCCTTCGAGCAAGCTTCAGCAGTACCTTTCCTGTATGAATGATTCCAATCAGAGAAAAGAACGGATTCAAAACGCCCTGTGGGGCCTCTTTGCAGGTGATGCACTGGCCATGCCGGCCCACTGGTACTACAGTCTGAAAAACCTCGCACGGGATTTCGACGGCGGCATCAAAGGCTACGCCGCCCCGCCCCATCCTCATCCTGAGGCCTTTATGGTTGGAATGGACTACCGTCCCGATGTGAAAACCGCCGAACAGCTGGGGCGGCCCTACGACATCCTCCACGAGCACGTCCGCTTCTACGACGCAAGCTATAATCCCCTCGAGATCGGACTCACAGAGCGGGAGAGCGAACACGGGAACCCCGTCGCCGCCGAGGACCAGCGCTATCACTACCACCACGGTCTCGAAGCCGGAGAGAACACGCTCGCCGCCGGTTTAGTCCGAGTGCTCATGCAATCGGTGGTCGACCGCGGCCGCTACGAGCAGGATGCCTTTCTCTCGGCCTTCGTCGACTACATGAGCACCCCTGGAAAAGAAAGGAAGCCGGGACCGAACCGGGACCCCTACACCGAGATATATCTCCGGCACTGGTTCGAAAATTACAGCCGCGGCATTCCCCCTTACGCCTGCGCCGACTTCCAGCGGCGGGTTTGGTCCATCGGAAGCCACGGCGGGCTGATTCGTCCCCTGGTCCTGGCCCTTGCAGCACCGAACGACTACCAGGCCGCCGGCCTTGCACTCGAGCATCACAACCTGACCCATCGCTCGGAGAACAATCTGAGCGCTCTGTCAGTCCTGGCACCGCTGCTGCGTTCACTCGCCCAAGGGGCCGAGCCTCTCGATACAGCAGCCGCCTTTGCCCGGAACATCCGGCTTCCCCGGGTAACCGGCAGAGACCTCTACCGAGCCTACCGAGGTCACGGAGGCCCAGGCGGCATCCCTCCCAATGAGATGTGGCGGCTTCACACCGAGCTTTCCGGGGAAACGTTTGATCTCGCCGCCATGGCCCGGGAACGCCCAGAAGAGGAAGTAGTGCTCAATACGTTTGCCACCGCCTGTTATCCTGAGCACGGGGTACCGCTTCTTCTCTACCTGGCCGCCCGTCACGACTTCGAACCCGAACCGGCCCTCCTCGCCAATGCGAATGCCGGCGGCGACAACGTTCACCGCGCTATGGTTCTCGGCCTCCTTATCGGCGCCGCCCGTCCGGTTCCCGAACACCTTCGAACCGGCCTCCGGGACCACCAGGCCCTTGCCCGGGAAATCGAGGCCTTTAGCACCGCCGCTATGACTATGGATATGTAAGATTCTCTTCGATTAATAAAAAAAATCGCCAATTATGCTTGAACATTATCAGATTTGATAATATTATTACTTCTGATATGAAAAGCACAAGCAAACAGAAACAACTCGCCGATCTGGTCCTCCACCCCGAACGGCTGCGCATTCTCTCGGTCCTTTCCGGAAGAACACTCACCGCAGGACAGATCGCCGGGCATCTCCCGGATATTTCTCAGGCCAGCCTCTACCGCCACCTCAAGCGGCTGCAAAATGGCGGCATTATCCGGGTAGAGAAAACCCGAAGGGTGCGGGGGACGCTCGAGAAACTATACACACTCGGGGAAGAAGGCGAACCGCATTTTTCTGCCGAAGACCTGCTCTCAATGACGAGTGCGGAGCGGGAATATTACTTCACAGCCTTTATCGCCGGCATATACCGTCAGTTCCTTCAGCTCGAAACGGAGGTCCAAACAAATCCCGATCTGTTAGAAAAATCGGGATACAATACGCATCCAGTCGAGCTCGACCCAGCTCAAATTTCACAATTTCAGGCAGATTTCAATGAACTCATTCAGAGATATACGAAACCGATCACCACAGAGAAAAAAGAAACAAACGAACGCTTTTACCTGACAACCATATTTTTCCCGGAGGCTTCGAACACCAATGATCACACATAATCCATACACACTCATTCTTCTTCTGCTCGGAATTGCAGGATCTGCAGCAATTATTCCCTACTCGATGGCAATGCAGGGACAAACAGATCTCAGTTTAAAAATATTTTTACTCGCCCTGCTACAAGGCGGAATACTCAGTGCTGCAGCCGTGTTCCTCGGCTCTCCAGCTTCCGCAGCGCTCGGCCTCGAGATCCCCTCGGCGGCAGGGAAACTACCCTTGGCGGTGGTCCTGGGAGCGGCAAGCGGTTTGTTGATTCTCGGACTGGAAACCTTCGTTTTCCTTCCCAATTTTCCCGAAGTATTTCTTCGTGCCGCCGGGAAGGACATTGCCCTGTGGAAGCGCTTCCTCGCCTCGTTTTACGGAGGCATCACTGAAGAGCTGCTCATGCGGTTCTTTCTGCTCTCGGGTCTGCTCTGGCTGGTTACCCGGATATGGAAAGGGGCAGGAGGCGATTCGATCACTATCGCGTTTTGGATAGTAAATATTATCATTGCCGTTCTCTTCGGATTGGGTCATCTTCCGGCGGTCAAGCAGATGGCCGGAGAGATCACCCCGCTTCTTCTTACCAGGACGATCGTTCTCAATTCGATTGCCGGTATCGTCTTCGGATGGCTCTTCTGGCATTACGGGCTGGTGGCGGCTATGGTTTCCCACTTCACCGCCGACATTGTTCTGCATGTCCTCTCGCCGATAATAAAAAAGATTGTGGCGTGAGACTTCTAGAGAGAAAACGGCTGTCTGATCACGGTCTTGAGATTTTTCGGGGCCGCCCGCCTGATATCACTAAGATAGATTTCGTGGTGTCTTCCACACAACTTGCCGCCCTGGCTATCGATGGACGCGTGCAGTCGTTCTACCGTCGGTCCTTCATCGGAAAACGGTCCTAGATGCATAATCTGGGCGGCTCGCCCCTCCGCAAAACTCTCGAATCGAACCTTCGGCAAGGCGGACGGGTTTTTCTTTTCTCGTACCTTTTCGCGCCCCTTTTGTATTATCTCTTCGTTAACAGGTTCAGGCTGCATAATCATGAGCGTCCATTTCCAACTGCTCTTATCCTTCACGCTGAATGTCCCCATGTCATCGGTCCACCACAATCCCTCGAGGGGCAACACCCCATAATCGAGCTGCTGTTCGCCTTGTTTTATCATAAACTTGACGGTATATGATAAAGAAAACAGGGCATTCACCGCCTCCTGAAAAGCTTGAGAAGAGTTCGGATCTCCAGCGCCGTCTATCATTAGAAAGTTCATAGGCGGGACTTCCACGATCCCGGCTTTTTTTACCGAAGGCCGATACAGATGTTTGAGTTCTTTTTTATAATCGATCTTCTCCAATATTCCTTCCTTGCTCTGCGCCTGAAGGAGAGCTACCATATCAGTATACACTGCCGCTAGGAGGATATCCCATGGTGAATAGAGAAAAACTGAAATTCCAATTTCAAAAGGAACAATCCTTCTTCGAGAACAACAACCCAAAATCAGGGGATCTCTTTCGCCGGGCGCAGCAGAGTCTCCTCCAGGGTGTTCCGATGAACTGGATGGTAAAATGGGCCGGCAGCTATCCTCTTTCAGTGGTACAGGCAAAAGGAGCTCATTTCACCGATGCGGACGGCCACGAAATCATCGATTTCTGCCTTGGGGACACTGGTTCCATGACCGGGCATGCTCCCGAAGCTGCCGTTAGGGCGATTACCGAACAGGCACAAAAGGGCGTCACCTTCATGCTCCCCACCGAAGATGCGGTGTACGTGGGAAACGAGCTGCAAGAGCGGTTCGCCCTCCCCTTCTGGCAGTTTGCCACCTCTGCAACGGATGCCAACCGGTTTTCCCTTCGAATTGCCCGCATGGTCACAGGAAGATCGAAAATCCTCATCTACAATCACAGTTATCACGGGAGCGTCGACGAGACCGTAGCTACCCTCCAGAAGGACGGGAGCGTCGGACCCCGCCCGGGAGCCGTAGGCCCCCCAGTAGATCCAGCCCTGACGACAAAGGTCATCGAGTGGAACGACATCGAAGCCCTCGAAGCAGCCTTGAGAGACGGAGATGTAGCGGCCGTCCTTGCCGAACCGGTCATGACGAACATAGGCATTGTCCACCCCGAACCAGGATATCATCAGGCCCTCAGGGAATTAACCCAAAAATACGGGACTGTGCTGATAATCGATGAAACCCACACAATCTGCTCAGGACCGGGAGGCTACACTGCAGAGCACAATCTGCAGCCGGATATGCTTACCATCGGGAAAACCATCGCCGGCGGAATACCGGCTGCCGCCTTTGGGATGAATGCAGAACTCGCCCGAAAGGCCGCAGCCTCCATCGACCTCGAGAACTGTGACGTCGGAGGCATTGGCGGGACCCTGGCCGGAAACGCCCTGACCATCGCCGCCATGCGTGCTACTCTGACTCACGTACTTACCCGGGAATTCTACGACCGGGCGATCCCGCTTGCAGAACGCTTTCACCAGGGAGTCATAGATGGAATACAGGAACTCGCCCTTCCCTGGAACGCTACCCGTCTCGGCTGCCGGACAGAGTACTGGTTCAGGCAGGAACCGGCGCAAAACGGCGGGCAAGCTGCTGCAGCCGGCGATTTCGAGCTGGAAAACTACATGCACCTTGCCACGCTCAACCGGGGAATACTCATGACCCCCTTCCACAACATGGCGCTGATCACCGCAGCGACGACGAAAGAAGATGTAGACCGGCACACCGAGGTCTTCCGGGAGATCGCAGAGGCTATTATTGATTGACCGGCCGGCGGCAGAGTCCGGTACTGCGATTCACTCTGATACCGGCAGCTCTTTCCGCATAAAAAAGTGCGGAATACCCACCTCGAAAAATCGCTCACCCTCTTTTCGGTAGCCCAGCTTTTCATAGAAACCGGCGGCGTGCTCGCGGGCATGGAGGACGATCTCCCGGCAGCCCTGCCCGGCGGCCACCTTCTCGGCAAAGCGTACCAGCTCACGCCCGATCCCCTGCCCCCGAAGCTCTTCACGGACGGCCATCTGCCGGAGTCGAATCGCGCCGTGCAGGCCGGCCCCAGCTTCCGAATCCCCGGTACCCTCGCCCCCGAGCGGTGTCAGCACCACACATGCCGCGAGCACGCCGCCCCGCCGGCAGACCAAATGATATGAGTCGTCTTCCGCGGCCAGCTCCGCCGTGTCGAACTCCAGTCCCAAAGGCCTGCGCAGAACCGCATCCCGGAGAGCGACCGTTTCCTCATATTCAGGCGAGCCGTGCCGGATAGATTCACATGACAAGAACTCTTTTCCAGACATATCAAATTCTAAAAGCTATCGGCTTTTTTCCCTCCCAGAGGGTCGAGATGCCGATTTCCCGTAGTGTGTCGAGGTCGCTTGTGATGGTAATAAAGTGATTGCCCGCAAGGGTTCCGGCCTTCGAGGCAAAGTGCACACTTCCGTAGGCAATGAGTATTTCCGTCTCGCTCTTTCCTTTCGGGTAGAGAAGGACCTGACCGGGAACAGGATAAGAGGTGGCATCCTCGTAGCCGACAGCAAAATCCCGGTCTCCCAGGGGAATCCACATTCCTTCCCCACTCCAGCGGACATGGACGACTTCGCTTTCAAACGTCATCGCTCTGCGAAAGGCTTCACAGGTCTGCGGGGATTTTTCCTCTTCGAAGACAGCATCGAACTGATGTCCGGCGATTGTAATAGTCATACATCTGCTCCTAAATATCGAACTCAGAATATCATATAAATAAAACAAAAAGAAATTTTCTTTTCAGGTTGCATTCTGCAGCGATATCAGGTAATATTTATCAAACAGCTTTATAAAGCTATTTAATTTTTAGTTTTCACATTTTCTGGAAAAGGCCGACACATGACGAAAAAAAGATCGCAACACAACCCGAAACACTCGAACCAACAAAAAATAATCCGTCTTCTTTGTCAAAAAAAAACAATAAATCAGGTGGATATCGCAGAGGAGATAAAGGCGTCCCTTCCAACGGTTATTAACAACGTCAACGAGCTGGTCAAGAACGGAATCCTGGAAAGGGGCGGAGTGGGAGACTCCCGCGGCGGAAGAAAGCCTGTTGTTGTCAACCTGAATAAAAAATACAAATTCATAATCGGTATCGACTTTCTTGTGGATACAATCAAGGTTGTCATATTCAACCTGTCAATGGAACCTGTCGCCCTCGAGGAAATGAAGTCGAGCAGATTCATCGATTTCGATACCGTGATGGATAAGCTCACGAACCTGATCAAAGATATGCTCTTGGAAAACAATATTACTGTTTCCAATCTTTTGGGAATCGGGATTTCTATTCCCGGAGTCATCAATACTGAAACAAAAAGCATCGAGGTAGCCCCGAACCTGCACATTGCCGATACCCATGTCAAAAAATACAGCAAGCTCATGGGTGTTCCGGTGTTCTTCGAAAACGAAGCGAATGCAGCCGCCTATGCAGAATGGCAGACAGGAGCAGCACAGGGTGCGCGGAACGTCCTGTATCTGTCTATCATGAAGGGTGTGGGAGCCGGGATCATCATCGGCAACAAACCCTACCGGGGATCCCGTTTCAAGGCCGGAGAGGTAGGTCACATCATTATCAAGCCCGGCGGCCGTAAATGCACCTGCGGTGAACAGGGATGCCTCAATGAGTACATTTCAGCAGAATCACTCATACGGGAATATTCGAATCGAGCCGGGAAAACCGTAGAATCACTCACTGAATTTATGACTCTTACAGAAAACAATGAAAAAAAGGCACTGGAAATATGGGATGAATATGTAGCTGATTTTGCCTTCGGGATCAGAACAATTATTTCAACCCTCGATCCGGAAACCATTGTAATCGGAGGAGAGATCGCCCGCTATTCCAACCGCCTCATACCGGCCGTACATGAACAGATGAAGAATTCGAAATCCAACGTAATCGGCAACGACCATCAGATATTGTCTTCTGAATTGATGGAGTCTGCATCGATAACCGGGGTAGCTCTCTACCTCCGGAACAAGTTTATCAGCAAATACTGATCCGCTTGCGGACAGAAATTGAAATGGGCAGGTGAAACATTGTTACTTGAGATCCAGAATGTTGTGAAAACCTTTCCCGGAACCATTGCACTGAACGAAATTAATTTCGACCTGGAAGAAGGCGAAATTCATGCCATCGTCGGTGAAAACGGGGCAGGAAAATCCACTCTGATGAAAATTCTCTCCGGAATCTATGTGAAGGATTCAGGAACAATTCGCATAGACGGCAGGGAAACTGAATTGGGCGATGTCGATGAATCCCGAACTCTCGGCATCAGCATGATCTACCAGGAAATGGAAAATATCCAGAAACTCAGCGTTGCCGAAAACATCTTTCTCGGACAGCTTCCGAAGAGCAAGGTGCCGGGCTTTGTGGATTTTAGAAAGCTCATCCGTGAGACCAAAGACCTCTTACATTCCTTTGAGCTTGATACCAACCCGACCACTCAACTATCAAGAACATCCACAGCAGAACAGCAGTTTATCGAAATCATCAAGGCAATTACTATAAAAAACGCGCGCGTTATTATTATGGACGAGCCCACCTCTTCCCTCACCAACAAGGAAGTGGAAAAGCTATTCCAGATTATCAGAGAACTCAAAAACAAGGGTATCAGCGTGATTTATATCTCTCATCGACTCGATGAGATCATCGAAATCGCCGACCGGGTCAGCGTGTTCAGGGACGGAAAAAACCGGGGGGTTTTAAAACGCGGTGAATACGATACCTCGAAGATTGTTTCGCTCATGATCGGACACGAACTCGAAAGTACCGAAAAGAACGTCATCGGCAGAAAAAAGGTTGTTTTCGAAATCAAAAAGATGAACATTCGGAACAAGATATCCGATTTCAGCATGCAGCTGCATGAAGGGGAAATCCTCGCCATAGCAGGTTTAATGGGTTCGGGAAAAGACCAGCTCGTAAAAGGCATTGTCGGCTTATGGCCCGCCCAGGAAAAGGAGATGTACTTTCTCGGTAATCGAATTTCCATCAACCACCCGGCGGATGCCATTGAGCATGGTATTATTTATCTTCCGGAAGAGCGGAAGCTCCAGGCTTTGTTCCTGGATATGAGCGTTAACTACAACATCTCTCCGCTTTGGCTCTTCAATGTCGAACAAAAGACTTTCATCAACAAGAAAAAGGAAGTGGACCTCTCCAAATCCTACGCAAACAAGCTGTCAATAAAAACGCCCTCGGTCTTTACCGAAATAGTGAGCTTGAGCGGGGGAAATCAACAGAAAGCCATATTCTCGAGAATGCTGGCTGTTAAACCCAAACTCATGATCCTGAACGATCCGACACGGGGTATCGATGTCGGGAGCAAGCAAGAGATTTATTCCATCATCCAGGACCTTGCGTCCAAGGGCGTATCGATTCTTTTGTTGTCATCGGAAATACCGGAGATCACAAAAATCGCAAACACGGTAATCGTATTATCCAAGGGTGAAACGAGAAACAAATTCTCGGATTCGAAAGTAACAACGGAAAACATAATTCGATCGGTAACGAGAGTATAAATGAACAACAAAAAACAAATTTTTATCAACATTTTAAAGGAACAATCGCAGATCATCATCCTGATCATATTTGTGGTGGTGTTTTCCATTATCTCTCCGGATTTCAGGACC
>JAIPGG010000057.1 GCA_021736255.1 Spirochaetales bacterium
TCCAGGTCGGGGGTACCGAAATAGGCATCCCATTCCTTTTTCTTTTCCGGATTGGCGGCGGCCCACGCCTGAAAGGTTTCCTTCCAGGACTCATAGGCGGACTGAAAGTTCTTCTTCCGTCCGCTGAAGTAAGCGGGAGCATCAGGATGGATGTAGAACATAGCATTCTCGTCCACGCCGAGAACCTTCTTTGTTGCTTTGACCTCATCCTCCCCCAGAGCGGCGCCGTGCACCTCGTGGCTGCCCGCCTTGTTGGGAGAGCCTTTCCCGATTACGGTCTTCATAACGACCAGGGTAGGCTTTTCGGTTTCTGCCTTTGCCTTGTCGACTGCCGCAGAAAGAGCGTCTAAATCGTAACCGTCCGCTTCGATAACCTGCCAGTTGTAGGATTCAAAGCGCTTCGCGGTGTCTTCGGTAAAGGCAAGTCCAGTCGACCCTTCGATGGATATAGAATTGGAATCGTAGAACACAACCAGTTTGCCCAGGCCCAGGTGTCCTGCAAGAGAAGCAGCCTCGGACGAAACACCCTCCATCATACAACCGTCCCCTGCGATAGAGTAGGTGTAGTGGTCAATAACCGTGTGCTCGGCAGTGTTAAACCGTTCGGCCAGCATACGCTCGGCCAGGGCCATCCCTACCGAGTTTGCAACTCCCTGCCCCAGCGGGCCGGTAGTGGTCTCGATTCCTTCCAGCATCCCGTATTCAGGGTGCCCGGCCGTCGGGGACCCGACCTGCCGGAACTTCTTGAGTTCCTCTAAGCTCACATTGTAACCGGCAAGGTGCAGCAGCGAGTAGAGAAACATCGATCCGTGTCCGGCTGAAAGGACGAACCGGTCCCGGTCGATCCAGTCGGGTACTTCAGGATTGTGTTTGAGAACCTCTCCATAGAGAAGGGCTCCGAGTTCGGCGCACCCCATGGGCATTCCGGGATGACCGGAATTAGCCGCCTGGACAGCGTCAATCGAGAGGGTTCTAACAGAGAGGGCTACAGCCTCAAGTGCTTTCTTGTTCATTGGTAATCCTCCAGATGATATTCTATGACCAATTATGGTGTTTCCTTGTTACAGGTAACGAGTGTAACGAATTCCCACTGTTTGATAAAGAGTCCGGACATTAACAGCGGAGGGCTGAGCACAGGATGCTGCGGCCAAGTGCATCCTCCGGGATACAGCCGCTGAGGGATTTGCCAGAACCGGGAAAATTCGATATGATGTTCCGGCTAGAGCCGAAATATATAATCGACTATCGAGTGAGGTATATCATGAACAGCTACCGCATTGCAGTAATACCGGGGGACGGTACAGGTCCCGAAGTTGTCCGAGAGGGCCGTAAAGTGCTCCAGGCTGCGGCTTCGACCTATGGTTTTTCCATTGAAACCCAGGAATTTGATTTCGGGGGCGACCGCTACCTGAAAACCGGCGAGGTACTCCCGGAAAGTGCTGTTGATGATCTAAAGAATTATGATGCCATCTATCTCGGCGCTATCGGACATCCCGAGGTTAAACCGGGAATTCTCGAGAAGGGTATTCTTCTCCGTCTCCGCTTCGAACTCGACCAATATATCAATCTTCGCCCGGTAAAGCTCTACCCCGGCGTGGAAACCCCCGTCCGGGATAAGGGTCCGGAAGAGATCGATTATGTAGTGGTTCGGGAAAATACCGGGGGCCTTTACACCGGCACCGGCGGGTTCTCGATGAAGGACACCCCCCATGAGGTAGCCGTACAAAGCATGGTTTACACACGGCACCAGGTCGAACGCTGCCTGCGCTTTGCCTTCGAGTATGCCCGGCGGCGCGGAAAAAAATCCCGGGGAAAGGGCGAGGAGAATACCCTCGGTTTAGTCGGGAAAACGAACGTCCTGACCTATGTTTTCGATCTGTGGGAGCGGGCCTTCCATGAAGTAGGAGCGGCTGATTTCTCCGATGTTCAGCGCGAATATTTTCATGTCGATGCTGCTACGATGTGGATGATCAAAAACCCCGAATGGTTCGATGTACTCGTTACAGGGAATATGTTCGGAGACATCATCACCGACCTCGGCGCTATGACGCAGGGGGGTATGGGAATTGCCGCCGGCGGCAACATCAACCCTGAAGGAGTGAGCATGTTCGAACCGATCGGCGGTTCCGCACCAAAGTATACCGGAAAAAATCTGATCAATCCTCTGGCCGCAATCGCTGCCGCATCCATGATGCTGGATACCCTTGGAGAGACAAAGGCCGCCGACGCAATCGAGTCTTCGATAATGAATGTTACCGGAACGAAGCTCAAGAGTCTTGGTGCCGGCAAAACCGGGTACACCACCAGCGAAATCGGGGATTTGGTAGCCGAAGGTCTGGAGTAAACCTAGAGAATCTCCATCCCTTCGAAGGTCTTTCTCAACTCCGCCAGTGTAAAGGGCTTGAGGAGTACGTTGACAAACCCGTAAGATCCATAGTTATCGACAACAGGATCGGATGAGTAACCGGTCATAAGCAGCGCGGGAGCAGTGATCCCCTTTTCCCTCAGAATCCTGAGTGCCTCGGCTCCCCCGCTCCCTGCGTCGATTACCATGTCGATAACGAGGGCCGAATAGGCAGTTTTATCACCCTTGCGCTCGTAGAGTTCGACGGCAGCCTCGCCGCTCTCGACATACTCTGCAGAAAGCCCGATCTTTTCGAGCATCTTTCCGAGAAGAGACCTGAGCTGCGGGTCATCATCGACAATCATCACTTTCTTTCCCGTTGGCGGAGATGTCCCGGTTTCAATCCCTACCGGAAGATAAATCTTTACCTCGGTGCCCTCTCCAATGACCGAAGAAACTCGCAGCGTTCCTCCGTGTTCCCGGGCTACCGCATAGGCAAGAGACAAACCCATACCTGCAGACCCCTCACTGGTGGTATAAAAGGGATCAAATATCCGTGGCAACTTTTCCGCCGGAATGCCCTTTCCCGAATCCCTGATCAAAATTGCAGCATAGGTTCCGGTATCAAGATCCTCTTCCGTCTCCTGGTAAAGTCGGCGAAATTCTCCCTTGATTTCCAGTCTACCGTCCCTCTCCATTGAATCAAGTGCATTCGTGAGTATCTCCAGGAACATTAAATGGAGACGGTGCCGGTCGCCTTCGATCTCCATTCCGGTCCGGCCGAAGTCCTTTTTTACTTCGAGGGAACTGTCGTGAATCCTTTTTTCTTCATCCTGCAAGATTTTGTTGATGATCGGCGGCAGAGCAACGTGCTCACGGCTGAAGGGCCGGCCATGAGCATAATCGAGCAGGGTGCTGGTAAGTTCGCGGGCCTTGAGCGACGCCGTAAGAGACTCACGGATATACTCATTTGCTTCATGCCCTGCCGGTACCGAAAGCTGGGCCATATTCAGGTTTCCGACCACTCCTGCAATAATATTATTAAAATCATGGGCCACCTTGCCTGCAACATGGGCCAGTGAATCGAAACGCCTGCCCAGCTCGTGTTCTTCGGCTGCCCGTCTCTGTTCACTGACATCCCGTCCGTTTACCAAAAGCCGCTGTTCGTTTTCCTGTTCGATTACCGCCCCTTTGGCTTCGATAATATGGGGTTCATTGTTCTTGTCATAAACCAGAAGCTCGAAATCCCTTCCGTTCAGATCGGAAGGGTTCAGATTCCCCCGCTCGCTGAAGGTCCTTCCTCCCACCGTCAGCGTGTCAATCAGCTCCCAAATATTTTTACCTTCCAGGTCTTCTCTCCGGTAACCGAGCATTTTCCGAACCGAAGGGCTGATATACAAAATTGTTCCCTCTGTGTCATGAACAGTGATGACATCGAAGGTGTGTTCTACCAAACTCCTGAAGTGCTGTTCGCTCTGACTGAGTTTTTGGTACAAATTCTGTATTCTCTCCGCCATGGTGTTGAAGGCCGAAGAAAGGGGTTTGAGTTCGGAACCCTTAGGCTCAGGCACCCGGACGGAAAAATTCCCGGCCTCCATTTCCGCAGCGGCAGAGGAGAGACTGGCGACCGGGTCCATGAGATGCCTGGCAAAACCGTAGGCGATTACAGAAAACAGGAGAAACAGGACGGAGCCGATACCGAGAATGATCCAGTTGACCTGGCGGACAGGCGCCAGCACCTCTGCGGTCTCGATCTCGCTTATCAATGCAATATCGTATTCATCGATCCATTCGTACACTCCGACAACCGGAACCCCCCGGTAATCGAGATACTCCCCCCAACCCGATTTTCCCGAGACCGCATAGTCTATGCCTTCCGACCGAACACCGCGCGGATAGGCCTCCTCCTCTTCGAAGGTATCGGCTATCAGGGTATTTACCCCGTCGACCAGATAGCTCCGTCCGGTTTTCCCCAGACCCGTCACATCGAGGAGCGCTCCGTCCACCCAGGAGAGACTCAAACGGTTTACCAAAACACCGAGTATCCTCGATTGGTCCCTTATCGTGACATAACTGGTTATAACAGGCTTCGTGCTGAAGGGAGAGGGGGAAACAGGCAGCAAATCCGCTTCGGCTCCCTGGAGCGTCCGGGTAAGAAATTCTGTGTAATAATCATCTTTTCCGAGAAAACGACTGCCGGCGGCCACTTTTCCTCCCGGATTATCCAGAACCAACAGTTCCTCCGATTGCGGGTGGTAGGCAGCTACTCTGTCGATAACTCGCTGAAGCAGGATCCGGTTTCGCGTGGAATGATTTTCCCGATAGGCCCGGTATGCCTCTCTCAGGTCCTGGTTCGAAGCGAGAAATCGTGTATGCTGATGTTGGTCCTCCACCCAGCGAAGCAGAAGGTTTTTCTTGATGGCGCTGCTTGCCATAAGGGTTTCCCGGGCTGCATCGATCCGTTCGCTTCGCAGAAATACCGCATTCACCAAAGCCATGGAAACCGAGAGAACCGCCGTCAGGATAAAAAGATGGATCGCGAGCCGATGGAAAAACTTGAGCTGCTGCCGGTTCATAGATCATGCTCCGGTACAGGCGAGACCAGACCGTTGATGATCTCGTGTATATACATGTGCCGCTGGGGGTTCCCGTTTTCATCGAATTCGAGCAGACCGCTCAAACTGCTAAAGTCTTCCCGTTTCCGCAGCCCTTCGGCAACAGCAGCCGGATCTGTGCTGCCGGCCCTCTCCAGCGCCTGCAGCAGAAGGAATACCGAGTCATAAACCATTGCCTCCGAGCTTGCAGGCATCTGCTGAAACCGCTTCTTATATCCGCCGACAAACCGCATATTTGCTTCCGTTGCAATCCGGGAGGACCAGTAGGTTGCATAAAAGGTGTTGTCATACATCGGGAGCTCATCTGCAGTAATACCGTCCCATGAATCCGGCCCGAAAACGATGCCCTCGAATCCGGAGGCCCGCAGAAGCGTATAGGTGGAAAAGAGATCGTCGAACAGGAGCGGCAGAAATACCAGCTCCGATCCGGCCGCAGAGATCTCGGACAGCTCCCGCACCAGCTCATCCTGGGTATCGCGGGTATAGGAAAGAACCGGACGAACGGAACCGCCGAGGCTCTCGAATTCCCGAATGAACCTGCTTGCTACCGAGGTGCTGTAGTTGTCGCCGTTTAGATAGATGACTGCAGGGACGCTTTCAGGATACCGGGTATTTATGTAGCGGGACAGGAAGGCAGCCTGCTGTCTGTCGTCGGCACAGGCACGAAACACGTAGTCGCGCCCCTCGGTTATCTCCGGGTTGGTAGCGGTCGGGACAATAAGCGGGATACCTGCGGTTTCCGCCACCTTCGCCGCCTGAAGAGCAGGATTGCTCAACAAGGGCCCTATAATCGCCTGCACCCCTTCTTGATTTATCAAACGTCGGGCGGCCTCGATCACCGACTCCGGCCGATTCTCCATTCGAAGAGGCACCATTTCTACCGGACGTTCGTGCTTCTGTTTCCCGCCGGCGAAAAGCGGGCTCCCGGCCACCCGGCCCTTCTGGTAGCTGTCGATAGCGTAATCAAAGGTCCCCGAAAGCAGCGAATATCTTTCCGGATCGATATCCCGGGAGGTCAAAAAGCCCACACGGTAGGGCTGTGGTTCGCCGCAGGATGCAAGGATGCAGCAGGATGCAAGGACAAGGAGGATGAACGGCATCACCCCGCTCGACAGAGAGAGATTTCTCCTGAAAACCGGCACGAGAGGCCGGGAGGGGAGCCCGTTCTGCCTCGCTGCCGGAGCCACCTTAGCCCTCCCGGCTCCTGAGCTCATCGAGAACGGCCTTGAAGGGAATACCACGGGACTCGAACAACACGAGCATATGATAAACCAGATCGGCCGCCTCATAGCTGAGTTCTTCAGCGGTTTCAGCGAGAATCAGTTCCACGGCCTCTTCGCCGGTCTTCTTTTTGATCTTTTCGGTTCCCTTTTGAAAGAGGTAGGTTGTATAGGACCCCTCGGGAAGCGATTCTTTCCGCCCCCGGATAACCCGGATCAAGCGGCTCAGAACATCCGAGGCGCCCCCGGTCAAGTCCTCTGCTTCTCCTGTTTCCTGCCGCCTGCCCGACGGGGTTGTTCCTCCGGCCTGTGTGGTTTGCTGCAAAGCGCTTTTGCTCTCCGCCTCTGAGCCCCTGTCTTCGAGGATTGCCTCGTACCATTCGCCCCGGTCGCGAAGCTCTCGCACCTGCGAAGCTGTTTCATAGGGAATAAGCCGACCGGTTTCTCCATGGCGGTACCAGATCGAACTGTGTTCGACGCTCTTGGCATAAGCCTTCGTATCGGCCTCGAGTACAGTTTCGACGGCACCCTGCATAGTAATTACAACAAAGGGTTTTCCTGCATCCATCACCAGCATCCAGAGGGCTTTGAATCATCCTGATATGATTCGACCGCATCCTTATACGAAAAAGCCCCTTCATACAGTGCCTTGCCGGCAATTACCCCGACAATACCCTGAGCCGAAGCATCCCGGACAGCCTTCAAATCCTCGAGGGAACCTATCCCCCCGGAGAGGATCACCGGCAGACCGGATTTCTCGCTAATGAGGCGGGTTCGTTCTACATCCGGTCCATTCATGGTTCCGTCGCGGTCGATACTGGTATAGACGATACCGCAAAAGCCCATTTCCTTGGCTTGCCTGGCCAGCTCCACATCTTGAATGCCTGTGTGCTGCTGCCAGCCGGAAACACGCACGTTTCCCCCGTCGGCATCGATACCGGCGAGGAACATGTCTCCGTAATGCCGGACCCAGCCTTCCACCAGACCAGGATTTTTTACCAGGATGGTTCCGATAACCAGCCTGTCCAATCCCATATCGATAAGCTCTTCTACATCGTCCTCATGACGAAGACCTCCGCCGATTTCAAGCTCACACGAAACCGCTTTCCGGATCTTCCGGATCTTCTTCCGGTTGTTCCTTCCGCCGCCCTGGGCTGCATCGAGATCCACGATATGAATCCGTTTGGCCCCGGCCTGTTCGAACTCACGCGCCATGGCTACCGGATCCTTCTCGTATTCCACAGCACTGTCGTAATCTCCACGGGTGAGCCGTACACAGACCCCATCAATAATATCGATAGCGGGAATGATAACCATGATGCTCTCCTGTACCCTGTTTCTTGGATTGACAGCCTAACTATACTAGGGAATACCGTCAATTACAAATCCAAAAACTTGCCTCCATAACCGGGAAAGCATATCATTATAGGGAACCGGAGAAAAACCCGGACGGCGAGTTCAACAAGGAGACAGAGCATGGCAAAGGACAACATAGAGCTGGATATACTGAAAAAAGCAATCCTGCTCGAACAGCAGGGCAAGGCGCTTTACGAACAGGTAGCACAATCAACCTCGAGCCGAGGCGCCGGCGAGGTGTTCTCTATAATGGCGAAGGAAGAAACAAAACATATCGAATATCTATCGAAACATTTTGCGAGTGTGCGCGAGAAAGGAGCTTTTCTCGAAACCGATGATTACGGCAAACCCGACGAGAGCTTTGCCGATGTCGTACTGGAGGAGGAAATCATCCGCCAGATAAGCGCCTCCGGTTTTGAGGCGGCGGCAATTTCAGCAGCCATCGAGATGGAAAAAAAGGCGGTTTCTCTTTACGAAAAAGGCGCCGCAGACACGAGTGATGAAAATGCAGCCGGACTCTATCGAACCCTGGCCGACTGGGAACGAACCCATTTGGACTTTCTCGTTGAAATGGACCGAGAACTCACCGAGGATATCTGGAACGAAAACAGTTTTTGGCCTTTCTGAGTAAGCTGCGGTCAGGTCGAATTCGAGTTGCCTCTTCCGGACTTTCGACGATCCTCGTTCTCATTGATCTCCTCGAGGGGCTCCGGCTCTTCCACAGGTTCGGCTTCTACAGGAGCATCTTCGAAATCGAAATCGGTGATCAGCCCATAATCCTTCGAGAGATCTTCAAAGAAATTCCTTGAGCGCTTGAGCTGGTCTGTTTCACCCTGCAGCTCAATATAGGCGTTCCGGAGAGTTTTCAGCTGAGAAGCGAGCTCCCTGATGCGGTGTTCCTGATCCCTCCGCTCGATTTCAAGGGCTTCGATGTGTTTCTTCAGCTTGTCGGTAATCGACGGATCCACAAACTCTTTGAGAATCTCGAAAATCTGTTGCAATTCTTCTGGTTCTAAACGCTTTGCCATTGCCCTGCCGATTCAAAAAAGATTTGGCTACAGGGTAACCATATCAGTATATCGCAAGACATTACATATTTCATCTTGTTTTTACTTTTTTTATTGAAGAAGATAGGGGCGCTGATACTCCATTTCCATATATTCAACATCAGGGGCATTCTTCGAGAGGGATTTGCGGAACATGTGGGGCGGTTGGATATTATGAGCCATAAGATCGTAATGTGCCGGGATAGCAACCTTCGGCTGTATGACGGCACAGATCTCCGCGGCTTCCCAGTGGCTCAGGTTGTGATACCCTCCATTTATGCAAATACTCATCCAGTCGATCCTCTTTTCCCCGGCAAAAGAGAGCAATTCGCTCTTGGCGGTGTCGCCGCTGTTGTAATACTGTTTACCGCTGGTAAATCGAAATATGTAGCCGAGATGGTTCAGGTCGGTAGTATCGGTGGGCTCGGCAAAGGTACCGAGAATCGAAACCCAGGGGGATCTCCATTCCTGCCGGGGGTGCATCAGGGTTATGGATGACTCAGGAATTCCCGCTTCCTGAAGGATACCCGCTGCCTGGAAAGGGGCCAAAAAACGGGTCGTATCACAAAATCGGTACCGCTCCCAGGTGAAGGGATCGGTGTGATCACAGTGACTATGGGTAATCGCCACCAGATCTACCTTCAGATCCTCCGGTTCGATAAAAACAGGGAGAATTCTGCTCTTTTCATTGAGAGCATTTGATCTGCCGGAGGCACAGTAGTCTGTCAGGTATGGATCTATGGCGATGAGCTTGTTTTCTTCGGTTTTGATAATGTACCCATTCTGCCCGATAAACCAGAAAGCAGTTGCCCCTTGCGGAACGGCATAGTTCCTGATCTGTTCCATGAAATCAGCCGATTCATACCGTATTTCTACTTTTCTCGGAAAAATGTTTTCTTCCGGAATTTCTCTGTGCATATGCACTTCCTCCCCTTTCCAAGGTTGAGTATACTCAACAAGATCATGAAAGGAAAACCACCGGTCTCCGGTTCACCGGCCGCCGAAGAGCAGCGGGCGGTTGACAATGACAGTATTCACCTCGATCAGTGGTTTGCCCGGAATACCTTCGGCATCTCCGCGGTAGAATTCTTTTGGGGGCTGGGCCTGCCGCTGGTCATTGAATCGACCTTTCTCCAGGTTTTTTTACGCAACCTCGGAGCTTCAAGCACGGTCGTAGGACTTGTTCCAACAATCTTTTTTACCGGTTTTACTCTAGCCTCCATCTTTTCCGGCTACCTCACCGGCCATCTCGTGCGGAAACGGCGGGCGGTAATTTTAACCCACACCCTCAGTGCGGTTTCCCTGGCCCTCTACGGTATCATTCTTCGGCTGACCGGTTATTCGGATGCAACAATCGGGGTGTTTTTTATTTTCTATGCCTGGTTTTGCCTGGGCGCCGGACTCATTGTCCCTATCTGGCAGAATTACCTGGTAAAAATCTTTTCCCGAAGCCGCCGGTTTCGCGCCCTCTCGATGATGATGCTGGTGCAGAATTCCACCAAGCTGCTTTCGAGTTTCGTGATCCTCAAAATCATCGAACGATATGCCTTTTCGCTTTCCGCATCTTCATGGATTTTCACGGGAACCGGATTTCTTCTGTTCGGCGGATCATTTTTTTTCCTGCTTACCCGCGAAAAAGAGGACCAGCCGGAAGGCGGACTGCGAGAGGGAAATGTATTCAGGCATCTTAAAGAGAGTATTCGGCAGGTGCTGAAGCGACGGAATCTGCTCCGCTTTTTAGCAAGTGACGCGGAAACCTTTGCGGTAGTGGGAATGCTCTCGTTTTATGCTAATTACGCGGTGGAATACCGGGGCATCAGCGAGGAATTCGCAACAGGCCTGCTGTTCATGGCGGCAGCGGGAGGAAATTCAATCGTACAGGTCTTCTTCGGCTGGCTCGGATTGCTGGATATGAAAGGCAAACTGATTGCAGCCAAGATCGCAGCCCTTCTAGGCGCCGGCATCCTCTGCAGTGCCCCCGGCCTCGGGGGTTTTCTCGCTGCGGCCGGCCTGCTGGGTGCGGCCCGCGGAATCAGGCAGCTCTCTTATGCGCCGGTTATCAAACATCTGTCGGGCAAAAAGGATGCAACCGATTTTTTTGCCGTAGCCGCCCTCTTTATGGTTCCAGCCAGCCTGGGCATCCCCCTGGCCAACGGAAACTTTCTGGACGCCTATTCCGGAGGAGGGGATACGGCCTACAGGCTGGTCTTTGCCGCTATGGCCGTGATAATCGGCATAGCCTTTTTCTTCTTGTTGAAAACAGACTTCGGTGAAGAGAATGATTCATACTAGAAACTTCCGGCGCAGAAAGAGTTCCTGCCATGATTTTACCGAAAAACAGCGCATGGGACTCCTGTCGGTATACGGGAGTCCTGTTGTAAGGGAGGGACCTGCAAGCTCATCAAGAATGCCGGTGCCGGGAACAGAACCAGGGCCTCGATCCTGAAAGCTTTGTATCAACACAGAAAAGAGCCGGTCCATGTTTGCGAGGGCCTTGGCTTCGAGTTTTGCGACAGTAGTCTTAACCGGCCGGCAGCCTGCGGGGTCGGTAAATTCAATCGCTTTATCGAAAAAAACCGAACTAAAGCGGCCCGCCGAAACCGGGTAAAACAGTCCGGCATTCTCTCCGAGGTCCACCCCCGGCAGCAGATCAAGCCCCCGGAACAATGCGGCATAGAAGCTGTTCTCCCAACGTCCCTGCAGCCTCGCATGATCGGATAGGGCCTGCCTGGAAAGCTGCAGGCTCTCCTGAGGCATCCTGCTTTCGGAAGGAGGCCCGGAAGTGCTCTTGTCTTCCATGTACGCGGCAAGGAAACCTGCAGGAATATCTATCGGGACTTGCCGTAGAGAACGGCTGTGTCGGTAAGCGTTTCCAGGATCGAGGTCCAGATCCCCAGCCCGTTTTCTGTACCAGAGATCCAAAACCGTCTCGAAATAGTGATGCCTCTCCCCAGAGCCTTCACTGACAGCTTCCGGGCTAACATTATCCCCTTCCGCTCCACAAAAGGAAAAAACCATGGGGTGAAAGGCGGCATCGGTGTAAACATGGGCAGCCACCCCGAGCATGAGAGAAAGCAGGCCCCTTTTGCCGGAAGCAGAACGATCTTCGTCCCCCGCTGCGGCCTGCAAAACAAGGGGGGCGTTCTGCAGGAATGAGAGGGTGTTCTCCCCGTCTCTTCCATGCATTCGTCCAGCGGCACGACTCATGATGTGCCGAACCGGAACGCCCCGGCTCTTTCCCTTCCCCCGGAAATAATAAGGGGTGTCGGGCAGCACCGCCCCCAACAGGTAGAGATGGGGTTCGCCTCGGATTACCTCTTTGATTTCTTCGGGAGCACGCTTGGCTGCCGCCTCTGCCAGTATCCAGTGCGTCCATTCTTTGGGCATGGGATCGAACCTCTTCTTCAAAAGTATGTTGTTTTGCGGGCCCTGTCTACTCAGTCTTTTTTAAACCGGGGAATCCGTCCGGCCATTGTACCCCTTTACAACCTGCCGGAACCGGATCAGCAGAAAACCGCCGATCAAAAAAAGGACAGCGATCCCCAGCACACCGAAGCGTGAGGATTTGGCCATAGAGGATACGAGCCCCATCAACAAGGGACCGAGCATGGCCGCAAACTTACCAAAAACATTGTAAAACCCGTAAAACTCCGCCGAGCGCTGAGGAGGTATGAGTTTCCCGTACACCGACCGGCTCAAAGCCTGGATCCCGCCCTGGGAGGTAGCAACAAGGATTGCCATAAACCAGAACATCAAAAGCTTCTTTCCCTCTTCCGCCGCAGGAAGGAAAAAAGCCAGCGCGGTTACCCCGAAATAAACCAGGATGCCCACAAAGATCATTCGTTCAGGGGTAAACCGGGCTGCAAGCTTTCCATAGAGAAGAGCAAAGGGAAAGGCGATAACCTGTATCGCCAATAGCACCACAAGCATCGACTCCGAAGTCAATCCTGCATCCGAACCGTAGGCAGTCGCCATCTTTATGATTGTGCCCACCCCATCGATATAAAAGAAGTATGCCGCCAGAAACAGAAGGCGCCTGCGGTCCACAAAAATATCTTTGGCGGTTTTCCCGAGGCGGCGAAAGGCATCGAGTACGATCCTCGGTTTTCTCTCGATTCCGTACACCTGCTGTACATTCCGGAGCATAGGCAGGGTAAACCCGATCCACCACAGGGCGATCATCGGAAAGGTTAACGCCGTAGCCTGAAAGGGGCCGGCAAAACCCAGCCGTTCGGCATTCAGAATCAGCATCAGGGCGAGAACAAGGGGAATCGTACTTCCCCCGATATACCCCAGTGCATAGCCCCGGGCGGAGACCCGGTCCATCCGTTCGGGAGTCGTCACATCAGTCAGAAATGAATCGTAGACGAGGTTCGCGCCGGCAAAGCCGATAGCCGAGAGGATATAGATCCAGAGGGCCGGTTGCCAATCCCCGCGTCCGCTCAACCCCAGCATGGCCGCTGCGCCGGCACCGAGGAGTAAAAACACCAGGAAGAACTTGCGCTTGGCCCCTCGAACATCGGCAAAGCTGCCGATAACCGGAGCCAGAACGGCAAGCACCAGGGTGGCAAGGCTGTTGGCGTATCCGAGCTGTGCTGTACTCTGATATCCCGGCAAATCGACGGCCAGGTATTCTTTGTAGAAAAGGGGGAAAACCGCCGTAGTCACCATGATCGTGTAGGCGGAATTGGCCCAATCATAAAAAGCCCAGCTTCGTTCCCGCCTCGTCAGCTTCATAATGAGTCTACCTATAGGATATGTTTTAAAAAGCGGCGGGTCCGTTCTTCTTTCGGATTATCGAAGAGGACCGATGGAGGAGCAACCTCTACAACCTCTCCCTCATCCATAAAAACCACCCGGTCCGCCGCAGCCTTGGCAAAGCCCATCTCATGAGAGACTACCATCATGGTCATGCCCTCCCGGGCAAGGTCGAGCATAACATCGAGGACCTCCTTGATCATCTCCGGGTCGAGAGCCGAGGTGGGTTCATCGAAGAGCATGACCTTCGGATTCATCGCGAGGGCCCGGGCAATAGCCACCCGCTGCTGCTGCCCACCAGAGAGCTGCCCCGGCCGCACTTCCGCCTTGTCGGACAAACCAACCCGTTCGAGGAGTTTCTCGGCGGCAGCCTGTGCCTCATTCTGGGGTATATGCTTTACCGTGCGGGGCGCCAGGGTGATATTTCCCATAGCAGTCAGATGGGGAAAGAGATTGAAATCCTGAAAGACCATCCCCACATCCTCCCGGATTTTCCGGATATCGATATGCGGAGCGGTCACTTCATCTTCATCGACCCAGATGCGCCCATCAGTCAGGGCTTCCAGGCGGTTTATGCTTCGAAGGAGGGTGCTCTTTCCACTGCCGGACGGCCCGATGACCAAGACGACCTCGCCGGTTTTCACCTCGACGGATACGTTTTTGACCGCTTCGATGTGGCCGAAACACTTGTATGCAGATTCTATCTTGATTCTAGTTTTCTCGGCCATATCCGAGCTTGTCCTCCATGATTGCAACCATTTTCGAAAGAAAGAGGGTAATTACCAGATACGATAGGGCAACGACGGTGTAACTCTCGAAATATTCGAAGGTTGTCGAGGCATACTCTCTCCCGCGGCGGAGCAGATCCGAAACCGCAAGGATAGAAACAAGTGAAGAGTCCTTCAAAAGGGCTATAAATTCATTGCCGGTGGGAGGAAGTATAGTTCTGAAGGTCTGGGGAAGAATAACCTTCCGTATTGCCTGACGCCTGCTAAGACCGAGGGCTAGGGCCGCTTCCATTTGCCCCTTCGAGATAGATTGGATCCCCGCACGGAAAATCTCTCCCATATATGCGCCGTAACAGACCGACATAGCCGTGATCGCAGAAACAAAAGGAGAAATCTGGAGGAAACCCATCCCGTAGTAGATATAAAAAAGCTGCACCAGCAGGGGGATCCCCCGGATTACCTCGACATAAACCGTAGCGATGCGGTTCACCACAACGTTTCTCGAGATCCGGCCGAGCCCGGTAAACAAACCGATTACCAAGGCAAAAAAGATTGATATAAAGGTAACCTTGAAGGTATTCAGGATCCCGTCCGGAAGAAATTTCATTATATCCCAGAAAGGATCGGGGGAAATGATGGGTAGAAGAACGAGCAGGACGAGAGCCCCGAAGAAGGAGATCTTCCATGCGGAAAAGATGGAACTCTCGCCTCTATCGGGGATCAGCGCCCCGTCGGAAACCTCAATTTTTTGTCGAGGTGTCGGATTAGCAGCCACAGCAAACCATAGTCTTTAACGGAGCCATTTGTCCTTGAGCTCTTCAACAGTGCCGTCTTCAATAACCTTTTTCAGACCGGCGTTCACCATCTCGAGCACCTCGGTATTCCCCTTCTTAACGGCCACACCATACTGTTCATCGGTGAAGGGCTCACCCACAATCTTCAGTTTCCCTTTGTAGGTGTCGTTCATCAGAACGTAATCGGCGGCGATGGGAGTATCGGCTACAACACCGGAGAGCCGGCCGTTTGCCAAATCTTCGATAGCAAAACCGAGTTCATCATAGACTTTGAGCTCAACACCTTCGACGTTACCGACATAGATAGCACCGGTTGTACCGATCTGAGCACCGACCTTCTGACCATCAAGATCTTCAACCTCATCAACATTGCTTGTCTCTTCCCGAACGATGAGCACCTGACCGGCATCGAGATACGGAATGGAGAAGTCCATCTCTTTCTTTCGTTCTTCGGTGATGGTTACCGAGGAAATAACTGCATCGTACTGGTTGTTCTTCAAACCGGCAAAGATCCCGTCCCACGCGGTGTTCTTGTTCACCACCTCGAAACCGGCGGCCTCACCGACAGCACGGATCAGATCGATATCAAAGCCGACCATCTCTTTATCCTCATTGATAAATTCCATCGGCGGCCATGTACAGTCGCTGGCAACAGTGATCGTCGGTTGTCCGGATTCTTCCTCCGCTTGTCCCCCTGCGAAAACCGGCACAGCGAACATCGCCATCAGTACCGCCGTCAAAACGAGGACCGACAGCTTACCTGCCGTTTTTCCCTGCTTCCTCATGTTCATACACCACGCTCCTTTTTTTCTGTAAGTTGCTCCATAGTACAGGGTTGTATCCTGATTCGTCAATATTGAGTAATGACCGGGGGCAGGCGAACCTCCTATCCTGATTTGAAGCGGGAAACCCTCTCCACACCGAGTACCTTCAAAAGACGGAGGAAAGGGCCTGCAGGCGTTTCTCCCTTTTCCCCGCCGGCGGAAGGATTATAGCCTACGACCGGGTGTTTCTCTCCCGGGGCTTCCCGGGCCGGGGCTTCCCGGGCCGGGCGCCGGCCGTCCTTCTTCCGGCCGCGGCCGCGCCCCTGCCGGGTATTGCTGTTTTTTTCCTGGTCCTCAGGGCTCGGGCTCATTCTTATTGTCCTGTTCTTCGATATCCGGGGAATCCGGTTCCGGATTGCGGCCGGAAGTTCGGTCGTCGAGGGGGACGAGGGGAAGGCCCTCGATGTAGCGGCGGAATATCTCTCCCACTTCACTATCGAACCGATTTCGCAGCGCCTCTTTTACCTGGAAGAGCACATCATAAACATCAGGACGGCTGCTTTCTTCGTCTTCTTCGAGAAAGAGGGAGGAGACCTGTACCTCCAGCGCCGCGGCAAGGCGGTCGAGTACTGCAGCGGAGGGAAATTTCTTACCCCGCTCAATGTCTCCGATGTAGCCGGGAGACACTCTGCTCTTCTCTGCCAGAGCCATCTGAGAAAGACCGCGCCGGGAGCGGTTTCGCTTGAGGTTGAATGAGAGGAGCCTCTGAACCCGGTTCATGCATTTATTAGCGGGTATTCCGTTTCAGCTTACAAGGGACTTTTGGCGAGTTTCTTTACTCGCCCTCAGCGTCCCCCTTTCTCCAGCCTTTCGGCCTTTCGGCAGGGCAAACGCAGTTAGACATTAAACAAAACTTTTTCAAGATACCCTGTGTCCCATCCGGCCAACAACCGTTTACCTGAGATGCTCCGTTTACAAGAAGTTTCCTGTTTGAGTAAGTTCAATGTTATCCGGCGCAT
>JAIPGG010000058.1 GCA_021736255.1 Spirochaetales bacterium
TAAGGTTTTCCAAATATTTTGGCAATTCTGCAGATTTTTGGCTAGGCATCCAGGATGAATATGATTTAAGGGAAGAAAAAAGAAAAATTGCTAAAGAATTAGAGAAAATACCACATGTTAAAGCATCATAGAGATTCTCGAAACGACACTGTTCCCCGCCAAGAGAAGTTCCCCCAACTTGCCTCCGATAATTACCCCAACTTGACGGACGACATTTCCCCTTGTAAAAGAGGGGAATTTCCGCAGGTAAACCTGCGGAAATTCCCGAGGTCGATAAAATGAGTGCGCCAAGCGAAGCTAATGTAAGCAAGCCGGACAATCCGACACGTGTAGCGGCTAACCACCGGCACGGAACCGAACCATGCGTATGATGAGGTAACGAGTCATGCGAAGCCATGGGAGGGCAGTATGTCAGCCACAACGCAAGTGAAGGTATCGAGCCCCGAAATATTCCATATTGCATTGGGCCAAGGGTTTCATTTCCTGGAAGCCAACATCGAAATACACGTGAGCGGTGAGTGTAGTTTCGACGTGCCGGGGTCTAAGTCCGTGGCGGGCAGGCGAACTGTTTATATTGGAACTTGGGAGAACCGAAGCGTTCCGGAAGGAAGCTTTCAAGGAGCCGAAGAGGCGACGAAAGAGTATGGCGGTTCGGTAGTCGGACCGATTCATAGTAGAGGAGTAGGCGGGGTAAATAGTGGAAAGGCTAAATAATTATCTGTATAAGGCTGTTAAGGGAGATGAAGATTCAATTACTGAATTATTAGTAAATCTAATGCGAAGAAAATATCTTCGCCATCTTGTACTAAATTCTTTAAAGATCGCTCCAGAAATTATTAATAAAATTATGTACTCAGATATAAAGACACAAATAAATGAACATGATGTTGGTCGTCCGGACATAATTATTGAAAATGATTTAGTAAAAATCTTCATAGAAGTTAAAACTCGTTTGAATACGGATTTTCAAGATAGCCAATTGAGTACGTATCCAGAGAATTTAGCCAAAACAAATAAGTATAAAAAACTGATTTTCCTTGTACCTAAAGAACACAAGCAAAGTGAAGATATAACACATATAGCAAACAAATATAATAATAATAAAAAAATAGTGGAAATATTGTATTGGGATTCTTTGTTGTCTGATTTGAAAGATTCAGAAATTGCAGAAGATAACTCACTTGTGAAAGAAATAATATCATTCATATCCGAAAAAACATTGAATAGAAAATTTGCATATGATTTTTCAGCTATGGAGGTAGCCATAATGTACAATTACAAAGATTTGAAGTATTCAGCAAACTTGCTGTTCCAATTCAGAGATTATATTTCAAGTTTAGCGAACAGGATCGATGATAAACTGTATGAAGCTTTAGGTGAAAAATATGTTAAACTCAATAGAAATATCAAAGAGAAAGATATTCAGCAAAACAGCTATGGAGTGGGGTTATATCTGGATAATGACAACATATACGTAGGCTTTAGTTTTTTTGATGAGAAAGAAGTCGAAGAATGGAAAGAAGCTGAAGATTATATTTTCTCTGTAGCCTTTTATCCTTCGAAGTTTCATTTCGATGGAAGTCAAAAAGATGTATACCAGAATGAAGAATGCGCCTATGTCAAACTTGATAAGTATATACTTGCTGAAAATGACGATGAAAAGTTTATAACCACAGTTGTAAAAACAATAGTTAGATATTATGAAAATGTATAAAAAAACGACACATAACAGCGAGTACCCGGCTACACTTTACTCCGCCCAAATTAGTTCCCGTTGGGCGCCGACTTCTCATATTCGCGACACGTAATCGGAAATTTGGGCAATCTGCTGATTACTACTAACGCTTGACAATACTAAACTTTGGCGTTAGTATCATTGAATGATCGTTAGCTTTGCATCAAAAGAAACGGAAAAAATATGGAGGGCCAATAAATTATTAAAATTCCACTTGAAATACAGTCTATTGCGCGAAGGAAGCTGAGAATATTGAATAATGCAAGGAATTTAAAAGATCTAAGAATACCACTAAATAATAGATTGGAATCTTTAAGAGGTGATAGACAGAGTTTTTACAGTATACGAATTAATAGACAGTGGAGGATATGTTTCAAATGGGGAGACGGAAATGTATCTGAAGCAGAGATTATTGACTATCATTAGGAGATGAAAAAAATGGAACGTTTACCAAATATACATCCTGGAGAAATACTTAAGGAGGAGTTCTTAGATCCTTTTGGAATAAGTGCGTATAAATTATCAAAAGATATAAAAATACCTCAGACGCGGATATCACAGATAATAAAAGGGAATAGGCGCATTACTGCAGATACAGCATTGAGATTATCTGAGTTCTTTGGTAATTCGCCTCAATTCTGGTTAGGCATTCAAGATGATTATGATTTAGAGGAAGAGCGGATTAAAATAGAGGGAGAATTGAAGCAGATAAATCGAATAGTAAAAGCCTCTTGAGATGTCCAAACTTCCGATAACAGTGAGTTGCGAGGATTGAAGACTTGGACCCCTTTTCAGAAAGGTTGTACGTTGCACTCCGATTCACGCCTGTGCAGAGGAGTTCTGTAATTTTCTCACCACATCATGAAAATCGAGAATTTCGAAGTCCGCCTTCTCATACTTCTTTGCGAGCCCTGAATCTGCATATTTTTCCTGCAATTCCTTTTTGAGCCTTGTACGTGTTTTGTTATTCAGCTCCTTCCATTTTATTGCGGAGACGATAATGCGCTTCATCGATTCGTCGGCGTGCCGGAGGCAATCGAACTCTACTTCTTTTCCCTCCCAGTATCGTTCGGCGTCGGAAAACAGTGCCCGGTACTCCTTCTCGAGGGCCACCGCAGCATGGTTGTGTACAATCTGTCGTTTGGTCTCTTCCGAATACAGATGCCATCGGCTGCGGTGCGGGGAGTAGAGCGAATACCAGAAGCGAAGGGTGTGGTCCGTAATGGAATAGAGTGTTTTCTTCGTACTCCGCACGCTTTCTCCGAAGGGCAATTCTCTGCTAATAAGCGATGCGTCGAGGAGCGCCAGCAGGGGGCGTCCGATGTCGGTTTGTTTGGTCTGGAGCCTTTTGGCGATTTCCGACGGTTTGGACGCACCCCGCCCCAGGGCTTCCAGGATAGAAACCGGACGGATTCCGTTGATTTTCTCATCTTTCAGGATCCGATATGGCTCGTTTTCGAACCATGAGTACTCCGAGGAGAATATGGAATCGATGAAGCCGGCGGCACTCTGCTGTGGTTCTACGTATTCCCAGTACTTCGGAACGCCTCCGGTAACCGAATATTTTATGAAATTTTCGCGATTTTCCGGATCGTCCTGCATATATGCTGTGAAACTCGGATAGCCCATCGGCTCGAGGCGGAGTATTCGATCTGCCCTGCCGTACAGCGGAGAGGCGGTGTCGAGGAATAGACTGTGCATCATGCCGGTGGAGGAGCCGGACAGAACAAGGGCTACGGTATCCGCTTGATCATGATCGATCCAGCGTTGAAGGATCGACGGTAAAGAGGGGCTGCTCTCGACGAGATAGGGAAACTCATCAAGAACAATGGCCGACTGCTTCGAGATGCTCGAGAAGAGTTTGAGCATGTCGAACCAGGATCGAGGCTCGATGTCCACCGTAAAATGCTCTTTTAGGTCTTCGTATATTTGCTGCAGCTGCAGGGATTCACTCGCCTCGATTGCCTGGGTGTAGAGAAGGTGTGCCGATTCTCCCCATTTTTTGAGAAGGCGGGTTTTGCCAATACGGCGTCGTCCGTACAGTACAATGACCCGGGCCGTTCGGAATTCCTTTTCGAGAATCGAGAGCTCGCGGGTTCGATTTACGAATCTGTCTCGGCTTTTTTTCATGTAAACATAATGCACGCTAAACATAATGCTTGTCAAGCATAATTATTGGCTGGTGTGTCCTTTTTGCGGCTTTCACATGCAGTTCGTTATTCGCGTCTCTCGAGGTGATGAGGACACCGGCCCTCGAGTAGAAAGATTTTTGTACGAACATGAAAAAAAACCCTGTTCGATAAAAAGCAGTTTCTCTTTGTCCTTCTACTTGCGAAAGGAGCTCCGATCAAGAACGGACTCAACGGCCGGAGACGTGTCTGGTCTGATGTGAGAAACTGCAGTCCGAAACTGAGGATAGCCATCGATTCGTTTGAGAGACTTTTCTTGATCGGGGGACTCGGCGATCCCGCGAGTGGGGTGGGCCGTATTGATGTCTACTATGAAGATGGTCGGTTGTTACGGGAATTCTCGCTGATTGATGAGATCCCTAATCTCGAAGATATGTCCCGCTCATTCTCACAATTTCCGAACCTCCCCTGGGTCAGCAAGCTCGGCTTTGTCTATATTATGACCTTCCCCATCTTTTCATCCACCAGGACGTGGAGGTTCCGGCACATTTAGTTCAGTAGACAAGTTGTTCAATGAACTTCACTGCTTCCGATGCAGGCGGCTGGGCTACGCTTGAGCGAAAAAAGCTGCGTATGAATACCTTGAAGATTTTAGCCGGGTATCGTTACTCAGATAATACACCATACATGACGGTAATGATGTGGCGGAGTTTTTCTATGTTCGGCGCATTCAGTGTATGTATTTTTTTTCCTATTCGTTTTTTTGATATGGTGAGGATCTGATCTACAGCGATTTCCCCGCCTCTGCCCTCAATAGTAATCTGTATGCGACTTGGCCAGCGTTCGTGGAGACGTGATGTAATAGGGCACACCACCAGTGTGTCGAGGAGGCGGTTCATGTCGTTGTCGCTTACTACCACCGCAGGTCGAGTTTTTGCCATTTCTCTGCCGATGACAGGATCAAGGTGGACCCAATACACCCCGTAGCGTTCAATCATCGATTCCATCCCCAGCAGTCGAGTCCCATTCGTCCCACTCCAGCTGCTCTTCCTTCTCGGCAGCCATTTCCCTGTATGCTTCTTCCCTCGGAAGGGTGTAACGCCTTTGTTGCGGTTCGAGGAATATGCCGTCCGGTTCTTCCTTTATCTCCAGTTCAGCACCCTCTCTCAGGCCGTAGAGGTCTATGATCTTTTTTGGCAGACGAATGCCCCGGGAATTTCCAATTTTAATTATTCGCACTTTCATGTAATAACAGTAATTACTTAATCACTGTGAGTCAATGGTAGTCTAATAGTGAATAGTTGCTTTTCTCCTTGGTAAATAGGGGCGATCGATATGAATTGTGAAAAAATTTTTTCATGGTAAACTGATATGGTGAATTGTAAATAGTTTGAACGAGGCCTTGATATGAAATCAATCGAAAAAGACCATGCCTACGGTGCGATTCTCGGGGCCCTTGCTGGTGATGCTGCCGGGGCCACCCTGGAGTTCCTGGGGCGCAGACCGGAACCTGATGAGGTGAGGCAGGCCATGGAGATGACAGGCGGGGGTGTGTGGGGGACTGCTCCCGGGCAGATTACCGACGATGGGGAGATGGCGCTGTCGCTGATGCATGCCCTGGCCGGTCAGACCGATTTCAGCATCGAAGGGGCGGCAGCGGCCTACTTCCGGTGGTATCGTTCGGGCCCCTTCGACATCGGAAATACCACCAGCAACGCGATGGGTGGCGGCCTTTCGAAGCCGGAAGGGCAGGTCTACGAGGGAATGCTCGAGGCCTCCGAAAGGGCGAACATGGGCTCGAAGGCGAACGGGGCACTCATGCGCATTGCCCCGCTTGGGGTTTGGGGACACCGGGTTTCTCCTCAGAAGCTGATGAAGGCGGCCATGGCGGACGCCAAACTCACGCACCCGAACCAGACGTGCCGGCAGGCCTCTGCCCTGTATTCCCTTGCAATCCGTCATTTAATGCACAGGCCTCAGGATGGGCGAGGGGCTTTCGATCTTGCCCGAAAGGTGGCACGGAAAACGGCGAACGAAGAGGTGCGCGGCTGGCTCGAGGATGCCCGGGCCGGCAGGGATCCCGGTTACTATCCGCAGGCAGGCTTTGTGAAGTACGGCTTTACCCATGCCTTTCGCCACTTGAACCAGGGAACGCCGTATGCGGAGGCGATCAGGGAAACCCTTGCAGGCGGGGGCGACACGGACACGAACGCCTGCATTGTCGGTGGAATGATCGGCGCACTCCACGGAGCCCGGGCTATCCCGGAGGCCATGGAGGAAGCGCTTCTCTCCTGCGATACCTCGAAGGGAAACGACAGGCCGGAGTTCCTGCAGACCCGCCTCCAGCTCCCGGAACTGATCGACCGGCTGATAGAGTAAGTATCAGCGGCTCATTCCGGCCTGCCTGCATAGGTAGCTATTTCGGTCTCTTTTTACCCGAAAGATAGAGAGGAAAAGCCGGTAAATGTCATTATGTTACTGAATTAAATGGTTTGAGTATTGGTCAATATTTTGAGAAAAAGTGATAAAGTGATATGTCAATAAATTAAAAGTAGTAGTCAGATCTAACACTATTATATCAATGCCAAAAAAATGAAGTACCAGTCAAATAGAAAAAAGTATGTCTTAACAAAATCACCTTATAGAACGCACCGGTGCGGTTGAGATTCAGATACCGCAATTATCACAGTCATAGACATTAGCCTGATCATCTGGGATAAAGAATTTCAGAAGCCGATGTGCCGTGCTTCGGCAAAACATCACTTAAACTCGTTAAAATAGACGCTGAAGACGAGGAAGATCTCGTGGGCGGATAGCGGGTGGCCCTCTTTGCGGAGAATTCGTGCAACCTCCTCCTGCTGCAGATTGGGCTCCTCGGCCTTCAGCTCAAGGATGAGGGCGATGGCCTCCCGGTCGACCACGTGGATGTTGCCGAAGAGTCCGAGGTTGTGAAGAACGAGGATGGCTTTTCGGATCTTGTCGATGTGGTTATGCAAAAGTGCGTTCTCGTCCTCGAGGGCCTGAAGGCGTGATTCATGCTCACTTTGCTTCGCTTCGAGCTCCTCGATCCGCTTTTCGAGCATGGAAAGGTGATCGCTAACCCCGGAGACGTCTTCCTTGGTGGCCAGCATCCGGCTCAGCTCCTCTTCCTGCGGCGCAACCGCCTCCCTAGGATTCTGAATAACGGCGAGTATCGCCTCACAGAGCTCCTCCTCGGTGGTAAGACGCCCCTCGATTCGCGGGTACATGTCGTCTATGTTGAGACGAAAGTTATAGGTGGTCACGGCATCGTGAAAGAAGCCGAGTCCCGCCGAGATGTACCGGGTAAAGTCAACATTCTTGTATACGAAGCGCTCGGGGCGTATGTTGATCTCGAGCTCTTTCTCGTAGAAGACATAGGTCATCGAGGAGATTTCCAGGTAGCTCCAGTTGGTGAAAATGTCGTGGAAATATACGATCTTTTCGAGCTGTTGCCGTGTAATTTCCCTCTCGCTGACGATGGTAAAGGCAAGGCCCCTCTCGTCGTTGAGCTTGTAGAGGAGTTGCCGGTTTTGCTGCTTCCGCGAGATCAGGTCAAAACCTTTAGAGGAGAAGTGCGGCGAATCGGCCATGGCGGGCATCGTCACGGTAAGGAAGACGGTGGCGAGGATGAGAGGCGTAAGGCGAGTGAGGCCGTGGAGGAGGGCGGATGCGAGACGTCGATCCATCAGGCGTTCCTCACTTCAGGTCCAGGAGAATCTTGTCGAACGGCCGCAACTCGTTGTCTGCGGCCACCAGCTCGATGAGGGAGGCGCTTATATCCCCATCGTCCACGAAAAATCGTATATAGCCGATCGGCTCGTCCTCGTTACGAAAGACGTAGCCTATATCGCCGGTCTCGAGCCGGTTTTCATCGGCAAATCGGAAGACCTTGCTTATGTACACTTTGATATTCTCGTCCTCCGATGGCTCGAGGACGTAGCCGTTTTCCTTGTTGTTCCGCAGGGAGTAATCCAGGCTGTCGGCGAGGAGCTCGGAGTCGATCTCCACGCCCCCCAGGGCGCTGACGAGGGACCCGGTCCCGCCGGTCTCCCGGTCGAACTCGGTCATGAGGAAGATGAGACGCGAGTAGAGTTTCTTCATCGACTCGGAGACACGCTCGAGCTTCTCCATACGCACCCTGAATGATGCGATCTCCTCCTCCGTTATTCCCGGGTCTCCCGGAGGGCCTGGGGGGCCTTGTGGCCCGGACTCTCCTTGAGGGCCCTGTGGTCCCGGTTCGCCTCGAGGTCCGGGGGGACCCTGGGGACTGGCGGGGCCCCGTGCCCCTGTCTCCCCCTGCGAGCCCTGGACCGGCTGCGAAGCGGGAGCCTTAGATGCGGTGGACGGCGACTCGTCGCTTCGTTTTCCGGAGACTGAAAGGACGAAGTCCCGCGTTTCGAAGGAACCTGAATAATCGGCGTAGGGCCTAGCGAAACTGCGTATGCCGAAGCGTACCCCGTCTTTCATCTCCATGTGACCGGACCTGCTCCAGGGGTAGCCGTAGACGACCGTCGGGGGAATGTACAGGTGAAAGGCCCGCCCGAGGGTCGGATGTCGTTCGGGGCTCGAGTCGACGATCGAGTAGATCTCCCGTTCCTCGTCGATGAACTTGCCGTTTAACAGGCGCTTCTCATCGCCGTTGGTCGGGTGGTAGCGGGGATTGCGCAGAGAATAGACATCTCCGGATGCGCTGCGATTGCTTCCGGGCTCGATGAGAAGGACCGATGAGATGCCGGCCTTCTTCCTGACCCAGAGATCATAGTCCCCCTCTTTTCCCCCTTCGTGATACTCGATGATGAGGTCGCTCGAACGGACAGACAGGTCAAATGCATCAAGGGGTTGAATACCGATAAGGAAAAGGAACTGTATACCAAAGAGGAGTGCCGATGTTGCAAAGACCTGGATTTTCCTGCTGTTCACTTTGTGGCCTCCAGGTTGTTCTCCACAACCGTCACGCTCAGCGAGGGAGCCAGACGCAGGGAATGATCATCTTCAATATAATACTTGAGATCCATAGATACTACAATGCCACGGTTCGGTCGGTTGGGTCGAAAGGAGAACCCTAAGAGCAGGCCATAGAAGAGATCGTAGCTCTTCTGGCTGCTCGGGTACCCACTGCCGGTGACCCCGTTCTTCCGCTCCAAGATGTAGGTGGCCGACTCGTGATCGAGAAAGGCTCCGTAGCGCAGGTACCACCGGGGAGCGGCATAGACGTAGCGGAAGATTTCGAGGCCGATGCGGTAGCCTGTGCCGGTCTTTACGAGTCCCGCATCATCGAGGGACTCACCGACCACCTTTGCGGCATGGAGCGAGCCGGGGACCATGATAGTGAGAGGGACGAGTCTGTCCTGCTTGAGCACGGTAAAGCCGTAGGAGGCGCTGATGCGGTAGGATTCCTCACCCGGGATGCCGGTACGGCCCCTGCTGTGGCCGACTCTTAGCCCAATATCGAGCAGCCCGTTGACTGAGTAGCCTGCGGTAAGCCCCACCTGCTCAAACTCCGCCGCATTCATTATAACCTCGATCTCCGTGCCGAAGCCGTGCTGGTCTTTGTCCATGAATTCGCTCTGGGCAAAGATCCCGGAGAGTGGTATGAGGAGAACGAGGATAACAAGGGTGAATCTACTCGATCTCAATGACTTCTCCTTCCTCCATGAATTTGATTCTCCGTATGACAGGCAGGATCTTGACATCGATGCTGCCGCTCTCCCCCGGTGCCAGCTTGAGTCGGTAGTCCTGCTTCTCCAGGCGGTGTGAGGGAGGGATGGTCTCCTCGATAATGCTGAGGTTCCACTCGCCGGGGACCAGTCCCCGGAAGGCGAAGATGCCGTTGGGTCCGCTGTAGGCCCGGCGCGCTCCGCCATCGCCGGAGATTTCGAGAAGCACGCGGGAGAGGCCGCCTACCTTCTTCATCTTCTGCTGTGACTCGTTCATCATGAAGCTGCCGGTTTTGCGGTCCACTGCATACTTCGTTACCTGTCCGGTAATGGCGGCGGGCTGTGACATGGGAACTTCGAGGTGGACCGACTCTCTCGCCACGACTTCCACTTCCATTGGGGTTTCGAGCACCGAGGTGAGGGGACGATCCACCCGACCGGTGTTGAACTGCACGTAGATCGTTCCGACCTTGAGGGCGGGGAATCGAAAGAGGCCGCTTTCGTCGGTGACGGTGGTCCGGCCTCCAGCGGAGACTATGATTTCCGGTATTCCTTTGCCGGTTTCCCTATCGTAAACGAAGCCGCTGATGCTCCCCACGCCGCTCTTCCTGCTCACAGGTACTCGCAGGGTGGTGCGATATGCGAGAGAGATGCTGATCTCCGGTTCCTCTCGGGGGCCCCTTCTCTGGGAGTAATCTCCGTCGAGAGAGAGTTGCCCGCCACCAAAGGGGTGGGAGAGGCCGAAGGAGAAGCTGTCGTAGCCGGTGTAATCAGAGGCGAGGTAACGGCTCATCCGGTAGGAGGCGTTGAATTCGGTCCGGTTTCTGTGGGAGTAGCTGCAGGAGAGACCGTAAGTAACACTCGAATCGCCGATGCCGCGCTCTGAGATACCGGTGTCGAAGGTGAGGGAGTTACGCAGCGAAAAATCGGCGAAGGGTCTGAGCTCGCCGATCATGTTGTAGATCTGAGTGCTGTTCATTCGCCCGTTTTCGTAGTCGGTTAGACGCCTGAATTCACCTGATGCTTTCACTCGAACCTTCTCCCAGCTCTTTTCGAGGTTGAGGCCGCTGCTCTGTTCCTCGGTGTTATAGTTTGCGTCGGCAAAGAGGTCACGCCGACGTGTCCGCGACCATCTGCCGCCAAGTTCGAAGGTGGAGACGGGTTTCCACAACACTGAAAGCCTGGTGTCTTCAGTGGAGAGGGACAGGGGCTCGGAGCGGTCATAGTAGAGGTTCTGCTTTTCGAAACTGTAGAATCCTCGGAACTCGAGATCCTTCATCAGGTCTATTCCGGCGCCGGCGGAGAAGTAATCGGTGTCCTCGAGGGTACCGCCGAAGCCGGGGCTGCCGTGTTTGATGTGGAAGCTGTAGTCGTAGTTTTCCATAAGCTCTGTGAGCCCGAGGGTGTAGGCGAATCGGTCGGGTTGTTCGGCCTCGAAAGCGGTTTCGAATTCGATGCTGGCGCTGTCGTAGGGTCGGAGGAAGCCGGAGATGCCTATCAGCTGCCGGTCTGCCTGTTCTTCGTCACAAAAATAATGCATTCGCAGACTGCTCACTTCGCCGAAATTAAACAGCATGGATCCGCCGTAGAAGTTATCGTGTCCGCCGTCTGCATCCGCCGGTGCTCGAAAACCGGATAGTTCAAAGGGTCCCAGGTACAGACCCCCCGCCAGGCCGTAACCGCTGCGACTGCCGGAAGTAAGGGGCGAGGCGCTGAATGTCTGCTCGCCTCCGGAGACCGAGAGGTAATCATTGCGATAGGCGGCGTGCCAGGATGTCTCTTCTTCATTGCCGTTTTCGGGCCAGGAGGGCGGCGAGAGGGAGAAGTCGAGCCTGTGCCGCCCGCGATCGTCGAGGTAGCCTCTTCCGCTGAGGGAGAGGCTGGTGGAGTAGGGCCTCTCGTCGTTGGTATAGCTTCCGTTCCAGCTGAAGTGCAGGGGATAGCGATGCATGGGATCTCCCGGCGGAGTGACGGGGATGATCTCCACCACGCTCTTTGCCTCCGAGAAGATCTCCTCGGCCCCGGCAAGCTCGGCACTTAGCCTGATGTAGTGCTTCATGCTGTGCTCGAGGGTCTGCGGTGTGGAGATCCGAGTGACGAGCTCCATCCGTTCGCCTGCCTCGAGCTCCACCCTGGCGGGGAGGTCACGGAAGACGAAGTCGCGTCCGCTGTTGGCGCGGATCTTGATGGTCTGAGGCGAGTTGCTGAGGTTGCTCAGGGAAAATCGGCTCTCGTAGTCCTGACCGGCAAGGACGGTTCCAGGTGCGCTCTCGTGCTGTAGGTCCAAGGCGAAGGTCTCGCGCACCTTCACGGTAACCGAAGCCCTGCGCTCGCTCCCCTCAATGCCGCAGAGGATGGTGTAGGAGCCGGCGAGAGCTTGTTGTGGGATGACGATGCTAACCAGGACAATGTCCGATGCCCCTCCTTCGAGCTGCAGGGGAAAGAGGGGAGTGGAGAGGCGCCAGCCGTCGGGGAGCTGTACCGCTGGGGTGAGACTTCGTCTCTCCTCGCCGGTGTTCCGGACGGAGAAGACGATGGTGAGGACCGAACGAGGGTCGGTTTCGAATAGGTTCTTCTCGGCAGGTGCAATGATGATATCGTTTCCTCCGTTCGAATCTCCAAATATGCTCTCCGCTCCCGCGTGAAAGAAGGCCACACAGAGTGCGATAAAGAGAAGAGCGGCCTTCCTGTGCACACGCATCGCTCCATCTATTGGTTATTTGATCTTGATCGAGTAGACCGCGCCGAAGAGGTCGTTGCCTCCGCAGTCGGCTACGACCTGAGCCTTGTAGCTTCCCGTCTCGAGTCCCTCGAGGGGGAACCTCACCCTGATCGAGGTGCCGGGAAAGATGCCGCGCCTTCTCGATTCTAATCGTCCTGCGTAGTTTCCCGTGCTGTGGTACACGTCTATGTAGGGGAAGGCGCTGAGCTTCCGCTCCCCGGTGTTCGCGATGTACACCGAGAGGGTGCTGTACTCCTCTCCTTTGTGAATGGCGGTGTTAGTGAAGTCGAGGCTCCTCGTGCCGCTCTGCCCGATGTTGGTGATGATCTGCACGCCGAAGCGCACTCCGGCATTCACCCCTACGCTGTCCTCATCCAAGTCGGGGTTGAGGATACTCTGGGTGATGGACTGGACCATCACGAGGCTCCAGAAGCTCCCGGTGAGATCTCCCCCCGGGGGAACGTGAACGGTGTAGGCCACCTCCTGCTCCTTGCCCGGGGCAATGCTCACCTCCTCCTTCCCGAGCCGTATCCAGGGGGCGTTGCTGCGGTCGTGGCTGCCGGCCTCCCTGTACTCGTTGCGTCCGTCTGCATAGTAGAGGTAGTCGCTCAGGTAGAGCTTCACCCGCTCATTCTCGATGCCCTGGTTCTTGATGCGAATGACCCCCCCGTAGCTTTCCCCGGAGCCGGTCTCCTTGGTGTGGGCGAGGCCGTTGGAGATCGATATCTGGGCAAGGGCAACCGCGGGACTGAGTAACAGCAGGACCGCGACGGCTGCCAGTCGCCTGAGCCTCTGCCGTTTCTCTTCGGGTAAAATAGGTGTACTCCTCTTCATATTGTCTTACTCCTCTGCCGTGTCCACCACGGTGTAGGTGATGTCGGTCGAATAATTGTCTCCTGCCACGTCGGCAATCGATACACCGTGTATCCTGAACTGGATGGTGATACCGGTCCTCTCGCCGCTGCCGGAGAAGAATCGGCTGTCGGTCTCTCCGATCTCGTGGTACGCGCCGTCTGTATTCAGCGTGCCGTTGCCGTTGCCGCTGTCGGTGACCCTGGCGCTGAGTTGCAGGTCAGCGTCCCAGAGGCTGTCGGTACGCTTGACCCGTACTTCCCACTCGTCACTGCTGTCTGTGGTGCCGGTGATGTCCATGTACTCGGCGGCCAACGGGCTCTTGTAGCTTCCCTCGTAGTCGCTTCCAGGCACCTGAACTGCGAGGCCGTCGGCACCGACTTCCAGATGCCATCCGCCGACGTCGGTGGGGGTCACCTGCAGGGTGAGCTCCGCCCACGCGGGATGAGTAAACAAAAATAATAGAACTATTATTCCCACAGCCGCGTGTTTTCGATGCATCATCATTTAGTACTCCTCATTCGCCTGCTGTGGTCCCTTCCGCTCTACTCCGGGATCAGGGTGTAGAGCACCGGCAGCCTGCTTCCCGAGACCCCGCCGGGGTGATCGATGAGGGCGTAGCGTATCCACGGCCCGTCGCTGCGGTAGGTGCCTGTCCAGGTGTTCGACCCGTCGATGCCGGTAATCAGCGAGACGGGTTCGTTTAATTTGATCGGGACGAAATCCGACGCCGGCGTGCCGAGGGTCCCGGATGCCGAGCCGCCGGCGTTGATGTTGATGATCTCCACCTGCACCGAGCCGTCTGTGTAGTCGTTCTCGGTGGTCTCTACGGTAATCTTGTATGTACCCTCGTTGTCGTAGAGGGTGTAGCGCAGACGACCGCCGGCGGACTCCGCCCGGCCCATGCCGCCCGCGGTCACCTGTGCACCGGGCCGTCCCCAGGTGCCGGCCCCGCCGACCTGCAGCCCCGCGTAGATCCGCATGGTCACTCTGTTGTTGTTTGCCAGGCCGAGGATGGCGATCTTGCCCGACTCGTCGTATATGGTGCCTACCTGGTCGCCCGCCGTGGCGTCCATGCTCACGTCGTCGGCGAAGGCGGCCGGGGTTGACAGCGCGAGGGCAAGAGTAAAAATGACGGCTATGACGGGGGGCAGCGCCCGCACCGGGAGAGTGATGAGATGGAGCCGCTCTGCCCGTTCTGTATGCTCTCGCAGGTTGTCCACTCGCATGGTCGCTTCCTTCATCGTGCTCTCTCACTCCGAGGTGAGCGTGTAGGTAAGGTTCACGGTGCTCACCTCGCCGGGGTCGCAGTACAGAGCGTACTCAATCGGGACTCCGTCGTTTTCGCCGGTTCCGGTCCAGGTGTTGCTGCCGCTGATTCCGACGACCAGGTCAAGGGCACCGGAGCCTGCTCGCGGAAATTGTTTGTAGTACTGCCGGGGCCCACCCCAGTCGACTTCTTCCCCGAGGGTCTCGACCGCCGAACCGCTGGAGGTAATCGAATAGCCAAAGTCTCCCTCGATACCTACGCCGAAGCATTGGTCCGGAAGATCCGCCGTCGATTCCACCGTGATCTTGTGATTCCCCAGCCCGTGGAGGGTGTAGTGGAGTCGCGGGCGCGTGCTCGCATAACCGCCCGAATAGTTCGGTGTCTTATCAATTTCGGCCTGTCCGCCCGGCTGGTCGGCTCTCCACTCGCCTTCGAGGTGTATGGAGAGGTTGGTGCTGTTGACGATGCCGAGCACGGCGAGGGTCTCGCTTATCTCATACGAGGTTCCCACCGAGTCGCCCGCCGTGGCGTCCATGCTCACGTCGTCGGCAAAGGCGGCCGGTGCCGAGAGTGTGATGACGAACAAAAGGGCGGTGAGGAGGCCGAAAAACCGCATCGTCGTTCGGATAATCGTTATGTCTTTGGTTCGCTTCAATCGCTTCACTGTCATTCCCCCTATTCGGCCATTAAGGTGTATGTCACCTCGATGGAACCCATTATGCTGCCGGGATCTTCATACAGATAGTATTCCAGCGGTGCCCCCTCGGTATCTCCGGTACCGGTCCAGGTGTTCGTCCCGTCGATGTTTTCGAGGATTGTTTTACTGGACTCTGCCCGCAGAGGGACAAAATTACTGTCATTGTACGAATCGGGAAATACGCCGAGGGAGGACTTCTCCGACCCTCCGGCGTTTATCGCGGTTTCGCCATAGACGCCGGGGGTATTCGAGATTCGCACCTCGAGACTGTTCTCGTTATAGACCTCTTGTGCCCCGAGTCCGGTGACCTGGGCAGTTATCTTGTGGGTGCCGACACTGTGGAGGGTGTAGTGGAGCCACCCGCCGTAGGCGGAATCACCCGATCCTGCTTGAGTCACTTCGGCACCCGGTGTAGAGGCGCTTGCTGTCTCCGTCCATGTGAGGTTCAGGGAGGAGGGACTGTTTTTGATGCCGAGCAGCGTCACATCCTCCGAATAGCTGTATTCCGTTCCCACCTGGTCGCTCGCCGTGGCGTCCATGCTCACGTCGTCGGCAAAGGCGGCCGGTGCCGAGAGCGCGAGGGAAACGGCAAGCCCTACGGCAAGGGCAACGGCCGGTGCACGGCCGAGTGCCGTAGTCCCGCCGGCCGGTATCCCCTTTCCCGTCCCTTTTGTGTTTTGTATCCGTTTCATACCACGATCCTTTCTCTCATGCGATGTTCCGCCGGCCGGCCCTGATGCCAGGATGGCCAGGCAATCCCGGAAGCCCGGTATACCCGGAGGCACGGAGGTCCGGCAAGCCCCCGGCGCGGCTGCCGCCGCGCCGGGCCAGGCCGGCTCCTGCGAAACCCGATGAGCCCGCGCAAGGGCCCGGGCTGTGCAGCGCCCTTAGGTCTCGCTGGTAATGGTGTAGAGCACGTCCACCGTGTCCACGCCGGGGTCGCCGGAGAGCTCGTACTCCACCGGGGCGCCTTCGCTCGAAG
>JAIPGG010000059.1 GCA_021736255.1 Spirochaetales bacterium
TCCGGCCTGATAGAGGATGGTATCTGTTATCCCTCCATTGTCGATGATGAGCTTCACGCTGTAAGCCATCAGAATGATCAAAACCGCAGGCAAAATCCTGAGCCCGCCCCGGCCGAAGGTCGAGAACACCCGGCCGACTCCCATACCGGCAAAGAGCCCTGCACCGATCCCGCCGATAAAAAAGAGTACACTCATAGCGGGAAAGGCATAACGGGACAGAGAAGCGATTCTTCCGGTGACAAGGATGAAGATTATTGCCAAAAGCATGGCGCCGCCAAACCAGATAATCGCTTTCCGCATGCCTGAACCCACCGGTTTTACCGGCATTCTGGAAACATCTTCCGTTTCCGAAATCTCCACGGTCTCCGCTCCTTCTTCCCGGATGACCAAGTCCTCCTGGTACACAGGAGACCGAGAAGGATCGGATTCCACCTTCCGGGCATAGCGGCGGACAAAAAGAAGAAGCAGGCAATAGATGACAATGAAAAAAATGATCCGCAGCCAGGCACCGGAAAAAAGCGGCAGCTCGGCAATGCTCTGGGCCACCCCGATAGTGAAGGGATTCGTTATGGCTGCAGCGAAACCGAAAGAAAGGGGTAACAGGCTCATCCCCAAACCGGTCATCGAATCCCATCCGAGCGACAGGGCAAGGGGAACAACGAATATAACAAGGGGCACCATCCCCTCGTATATTCCGAGAACCGAGGCCACAAACATAAAGAAAAACATCACGATGGCCATCAATAGATATTTCCGATTGATAAACCGGCGAACAATAATCTCCATCATTCGACGCAGTATCCCGCCCTCTTCGAGAATCGTGAAGGAACCGCCTACGAAGATCAGAAAGACGATGATTGTCCCGATGGTAAGACCGGCCTCGCTGAAGGGGACCTCCGCCGGAGCGGTAAACCAGCGCCAGACGGGGTAATCCGGCTTTTCGACCTCTTGATACGAACCGGGCACCACCCGCTCCCGGCCGTCGACGATCTCCCGCTCGTAGTTCCCTGCAGGCACGAGCCGGGTAAGAACACCCGAGAGGATCATCAGGCCGAGAATAATAAAGAATGCTGCAAAAAAAGCGCGCTTACCGACCCTGATGGAAGACTTCATCGGTTAACACCTCCCGAGGATTGTTTGATAAAACCGTATGCTCTGCACGAGAGCCTCACTGCCCAAACGCTCATTCGTTCCGTGGATTCTCCCCACATCCCGGCGGTCGAGAACTACCGGGGTGAAGCGGTAGATGTTTTTTGCCACCCGCCGGTATTTACTCGAATCGGTTGTTCCATTCATAAGAAAAGGGACTGCCAGGGTATCGGGAAATATGCTGCAGACAGTATCGGCTATCAAGGAGTAGGCCTCTCCTTCTATCGAAGAGGACTCGATCGGGTCATCAGTCTCGTCCTGATTCAAATACCGCACCTGCACGTTTTCCTTTTCGGCCGTTTCTTTGATCCGCTGCAGTACCGACACGACGGTTTCCCCGGCGAGAATGCGAATATTGAGGACTGCTGAAGCACGGGAAGGAAGAACATTCTCCTTGCTGCTTCCCTGTGCCATAGTCGCCGCCACTGTTGTGCGAATCAGAGAGGAGGTGGTCGGATCACGATCGAGTATGCGGAGCACCAGGGGACCGAAAAACCAGAGATTGCTCAAGAGAAAGGCCGTTCCAAAGGACACAGCGGGCACAAGATGCTCTAAGGTTCTGCGCACCACAGAGGTCATACGCAGAGGAAACTTTCGACTCTCCAGTTGAGCAAGCACGGAAGCGATGCGCCCCAGCGCCGTACGGGGAGGAGGCATAGATGAATGCCCCCCGGTGTCTTCGGCTGTGAGTTCGAGATCCACATACCCCTTTTCGGCAACACCGATCAGGGCAGCGGCTTTCCTCATTCCCGGCAGAAATCCCCGGGTGATGACCATCCCTTCATCCAGAAGGAAGCGAAATTCGAGTCCCCGCCTCTCGAGTTCAGCAGCAATCCTGCCGGCTCCCTCTTTTCCCTTTGTTTCCTCATCGCCTCCGAAGGCGAAATATATATCCGTCCGGGGCACGAATCCCTCGGAAAGAAGGGATTCGACTGCCTCGAGGAGGGAAATGACGCCGATCTTGTTGTCGAGCGTTCCCCTGCCCCATATCCAGCCCTCATCGGTAACGATTCCGGAAAACGGAGGGAACAGCCATCCTTCTCCTGCCGCACCCTCAGTGCCGGAATCCGTCTTGGTTCCTGCGGCTTGTTCATCTGCGGCAGGTACCACATCGTAATGAGCAGTAAACAGAACCGGTTTTTCGGCAGAGTCTCTGCCCGGCCAGCGAAGAAGCATCCCCCGTTCGGAGGGAAACTCCAGCTCGAGTTCGGAAAAAACCCGGCGGTAGGTATTCCGAAGAAAGCCGGGAAACTCAGCAAAAGCCTTCTCGGCTTCTTTGCTTCCACTGTCCCCCGGCTCGAGCCCGGAAACCGTGGGATACTGCACGGCAGAAGAGAGATGCTCAACAGCCCGGGGAAATACCTCGGCCGTTGGTAAAGCTTCCTCCCTCTTTTCCTTTTCCTGATTATCCGGCGGGCCGCTGCCGCGGCGGCGAAGATACAGAGTACGCAAAAGCATGAAACACATGAGCCAATAGTACGACAGGAAGTTATTGATAACAAGTCTGAATGTACAAAACCCGGAGCCGGATGCGGTGGGTGCCTCCGGCGTTCGCACCTGCCGCCGCGGACGCCCCGTCACGTCATCGTACCTGCCGCCGCGGACGCCCCGTCACGTCACCGCACCTGCCGGGGCAGCATGCTGTCGCTGCACTCTGCCTCGCCCTCCCCTCCTGCCGTTGCAGCCTGCTTGACCGCGCCGCCGGCCCATACTACGATACATCCGTGCTCATTCTGATAAAGACGGTTAATTCGCTCATCATGCCGCCGGGCTGCTGCCTGGTTCTTTTGACCGCAGGGTTTCTCCTGCGGTGGCTGGGAAAAAGGAAAAAGCACAACCCTGAAGGAAGTCCCCACCCCTCTGCCGGCCCCGACAGCTTCAAGAACTCCGGCGATTTCTACAGCGCCGCCGAAACCAGCAGCGCCGCCGAAACCAGCAGTGCCGCCGAAACCAGCAGTGCCGCCGAAACCAGCAGTGCCGCCGAAACCAGCAGTGCCGCCGAAACCAACAGCTCCGCCGAAACCAGCAGTGCCGCCGGCAGAAACCGGATCCTTCTTCGGACCATCGGAACCCTGTGTTTACTCCTGGGCTTCGGAGGGCTGTACCTCGTATCAATCGAACCTGTGAGCGATGCACTCTTGGAGCCGCTCGAAGACTACTACCGTCCGCTTACAGAACCCCTGACGGAAACAGTCGACGCGATCGTCATATTAGGCGGGGGGATTAAGGGGTATGCCCCGGAAGCCTTTCCCGAACAAGGTGGTTCCGGGGCGCCCGGTTATTCTACCACCGCACGCACCATCTACGGGGCAAAGATCGCCCGCCGAACCGGTCTCCCGGTCGCAGTTACCGGCGGACGTGCTTTGAGTCCGGAGGGATCAGCCTCCGAGGCCGGGCTCATAGCGGAACTCCTGAAAGACCTCGGGGTACCTGCGCAGGATATATCCCTCGAAGAGAACAGCAGCAGCACCCGGGAAAACAGCAGAAACCTCGCCGAAAGCTTCTCTTTTGAACGGATAATCCTGGTCACCTCCGCCTATCACCTCCGGCGGGCCGTCGCATCGTTTCAGCGGGCCGGATTCGAGGTCGTTCCTGCACCGACCGACTACCGCAGCCGCAGAAAAGATTACAACCTCATCTCCTATCTTCCCTCATCGGCGAGTTTGCGGGATTCGAACCTGGCCCTCCACGAACATATCGGGGGCCTTTTTTACCGGCTTACCTCCTTCGAGCTCTTTCGTTCCGACTCGAAAGATGAGGGCACACCAGACGGAGCGGAGCAACGGGAATAGAGAATGGACCTCTTTACCGGAACAAACAACCACCGACACGAACCCCTTGCCGCTCGGCTTCGACCCCAGAGTCTCGACGATTTTGTTGGTCAGGAACATATCATCGGCGAAGGCCGCCTGCTTCGGCGGGCAATCCAGGCCGACCAGCTCGGTTCCCTGATTTTTTACGGTCCGCCGGGTACAGGGAAAACTACCCTCGCCCGGGTTATTGCCAATACGACAAAAAGCTCGTTCCTCTCGGTAAATGCCGTGCTTGCAGGGGTCAAAGAAATCCGGGAGGCCGTCAAAAAGGCTGAAGAGGAACTAGCCGTCTACAACCGGCGAACTATCCTCTTTATAGACGAGGTGCACCGATGGAACAAGGCGCAGCAGGATGCGCTTCTTCCCTGGGTTGAAAACGGAACGGTGGTACTCATCGGCGCTACCACGGCCAATCCCTTCTTCGAGGTAATTCCCGCTCTTGTAAGCCGAAGCCGGATCTTCCAGCTCAAGCCCCTCGAGTCGGAACACCTGCGCCAGATCGCCCGCAGGGCCCTTGCCGACCCGCACCGGGGCTACGGTTCTCTGCACATTGATATAGAAGAGGATGCCTTCGAGCACCTGGTCGAGGTGAGTTCGGGTGATGCCCGGACACTCCTGAACGCTCTCGAACTGGCGGTGGAGACCACACCGGAGCAGTTCCCTCCCCCTGCCGGGACAGTGATCCGGATCGACCGGCAAATCGCCGAAGAGAGCATCCAGCAAAAGGCCGTCCTCTACGACAAGGAGGGCGATTACCACTTCGACACGATCAGCGCCTTTATCAAGTCTCTTCGGGGATCGGACCCGGACGCCGCCCTCTACTGGCTGGCCAGAATGATCCGGGCCGGAGAGGACCCCCGCTTTCTCTTCCGGCGGATGCTGATTCTGGCTTCGGAAGACGTGGGGCTTGCCGATCCTGCAGCTCTGGGTATTGTTGAATCTGCAGCAGCAGCCTTCGACCGGGTCGGCATGCCTGAAGGACGCTTTCATTTGAGCCAGGCCGCCCTCTACCTGGCAAATACCGCCAAGTCGAATTCAACCCTGGGCATTTTCGAGGCCCTCGAGGCCGTCGAAGAAGAAGCGGCAGGGGATGTACCCGATCACCTCAAGGATGCGAACCGGGACGCGAAGGGTTTCGGCCACGGCAAAGACTACAAGTATCCCCATGCCTTCCGGGACCACTGGGTTCCCCAGCAGTACCTCCCCGGAAGTCTTGCCGGACGCAGCTTCTATCACCCCTCAAATCAGGGCTGGGAAGCGGAGATTTCCCGGGACCTCACCAACCGTAGACAGATTCAGGCCGCAGAAGTCGAATTCAGAAACGAGGACGAGGTTCTCACTTATACCCCCTTCGAGGGTGAACTCGGCAGATGGGCAGCCCGAACCGAAGCGGCAGCCGCCGGCAACGATCCCGCCGGCAGCGATCCCTCCGGCAGCGATCCCTCCGGCAGCGGGGCAAGCGATGCTTCCCCCGCTTCTCCCGGCTACCGGGCGCTGGAGGATTTTTTCGACCAGCTTCCTCTCCGGCGCCATCACCGAATCTATGTCCCGGCAGGATCCGGTGCGGGGATGACACTGAAGGCGGCAAAGTCCGTACCCGAAGGCGGACTCTATCTGGAAGCAGAAAACAGCAGCCAAGCGGCAAGCCTGGAGACATGGACTGCTTCTGTTCCCGAGACGGAACGGCCGATCATCAGGGACCGGTCCCGGGAAGCAGACTCAGACACTCCAGTTTTCGATGCGGTCCTGGCCCGGAACCCGGTAACCACGGCCTCTCCCAAGGGGCTGGAAAAGACCGCCGGCCGTATTCGTGAGGAAAAAATGTTGTCGGATGAAGGGTTCGCGGCGGTTCTGCAGATTTTGCCCGCCGCCGGTACCCGTCTTTCTGGTTTGATCGGCGACGGAAAAGCCGGCTCAGCTGAAGAAAACGAGTTGATCGAGCTCCTCCGGACCGCCGAAGCCGAGGTCTACTCCGCCGGGCAGACAGCGGTAATGGGGTTAAATGAGGACCAAATAACAAAATGTATCGAGCGTACGGGCTTTACAGTCATCTCCAGCCGCAGTATCGAGATACTCTTTTCACGGTATCTCTCTGAAGGGGAACTCGACCGATGGATTCTGGGAAAACCGGCCGGGAGCCCGCTCTCCCGGGTTCTGGCCGAAAAGGGTTCTCCCGATTCGATCAGAAACCTGGCCGATCTTCTCAAACAACGCCTGACAGGCTGCGAGCTTCAATGGAAACGGGTATACTGCTCTGTACTTTTTGAATAGAACAGGAGCTATTCGACCTTTAGTACGTCTTTCATAGCCTGTTTGATACTCTCTTTCGGGAGTGCTCCTGCCGCCATCTGGGGTTTGTCGTCCGTGGGGACAAAAAGAATAGAGGGAATACTCTGAATTCCGAATGCGGCAGCCAGTTCCTGTTCCGCCTCAGTATCGATTTTGTAAATGTTCATCTTCCCTTCGTATTCTTCCGAGAGTTCATCGAGAATGGGTGCTACCATCTTACAAGGCGCACACCAATCGGCATAAAAATCAATGATACAGGGTAGATCGCCCTCATACTTCCATTCCGAGTTTTCCTCGAAGTTGAATACCTTCTGTAAAAATGTTTCCTTCGTCAAATGCTCAGGCACAAATATCTCCTTGGTTATTGTATAGTGTAATGAGAATATAATAAATCTTTCGCCCGCCGTAAAGCCCGGCGGAAAGCAGCAGGAAATTATTTAAAAAACCATGCCGCCCCTGCCTTCGCTCGAGAAGGGGAATTTGCACTTGTCTAACCCCCGCTCCCTCAGTATTATTGTTATTATTGACAAAGAAGTAAAAAGCTTGTCATACTGCTTTTCCATATCAGCGTGGTGGGTATAGTTCAACCGGTAGAGCACCAGATTGTGGTTCTGGACGTTGCGGGTTCAAGTCCCGTTGCCCACCCGACCGATTATACAGCGGATTGCATTTTTCCGCACCCTGCTGTATACTCACGCGTCCGTAGCTCAGCTGGATAGAGCGCCGGACTTCGAATCCGTAGGTCGCAGGTTCGAATCCTGCCGGACGTGCTGAAAATATGTGGGCCGTTAGCTCAGCTGGCAGAGCAGCAGACTCTTAATCTGCGGGTCGAAGGTTCGATCCCTTCACGGCTCATTTTACTTGACAGGTAACCAGTGGATACCTATACTGGCGAGAGTGGTGGAATTGGTAGACACGCTAGATTTAGGATCTAGTGCCTTGCGGCGTAAGGGTTCAAGTCCCTTCTCTCGCATAGGCGGACGCAGGGAGCTACCGAAAGCCGCCGAACATTCTGCGGGAATAGCTCAGAGGTAGAGCGCCACCTTGCCAAGGTGGACGTCGCGGGTTCAAATCCCGTTTCCCGCTCCTCCTGAGTACGGCCCGGCCCAACCGGGCCGTACTTTTCTTTCCAGCCTGCTCGTCCTCCTGCTTCATACTTCATTGCTCATTCCTGCGGAACCTGCTATGCTGGACGAAAATCACACAGAACAGGGATACAAATGGAAATTGCGAATAAGGAAATCAAACACCTCGGTAATTCCCGGGTCGAACTCACGGCAACCATACCCGCTTCCGAGGCAGAACAGGTCTACAAAGACCTTGTAAAGAAGTACGCAAAGACCGTACAGGTAAAGGGATTCCGGAAGGGCAAAGTTCCCCCGGAAGTTCTGGAACGGAAATTCGGTGATGAGATCAAGGCCGAATCCATGGGCCAGCTCATCGAGGAAAGCCTGAAACAGATCTTCGAGGAAATCGACGAAGTCCCCTTGTCTTCCTCTCAACCGGAACTGAAGAACGATGAAGAGATCGGCCTCGAGCCGGGAAAAGACTTCACGTATACGGTTGCCTACGATATTTATCCCGAGGTGGAACTCGGTGATTACAGCGGCTTATCCGCAGAGAGACCCAAAGTCTCCGTCGAAGAAGAGGACCTGCAGCGCGAACTCGAGCAACTCCAGGAACGAAACTCCCTGGTGGTCGACAAAAAAGAGGATTCCGCTGTTACCGAAGATGACATCGTAACCGTCGACTATGTTGAACTCGACGAAGAGGGCAGCCCGAAGGAAGATACAAAGCGGGAAGCCTTTGTCTTTACGGTAGGTACCGGGCAGAACATATATCAATTCGATGAAGAGATAAAAGGAATGAAGAACGGGGAGGAAAAGACCTTTACCAAGACCTTTCCCGAAGATTTCGAGAACGAAGACCTTGCAGGAACAACCCGGGCCATCAAGGTAAATGTTACTGCCGTCAAACAGAAAGAGATACCCGAACTCGACGATGATTTTGCCCAGGACGTCAGCGAGAATTATGAAACCCTGGATGATCTCAAGAAGGACATTACCGAACGGCTGGAAAACACTGCCGAGAACAAAACGAAAGATCTCGTAGCCAACTCTCTTATGGATCAGATCGTCGAGAATTCCAGCGTTGAAATACCTGAATCCATGATTCAGGCGGAGCTCGATTCATCCTGGCAGAATTTTGCCTACCAGTACCGCATTCCCGAAGATCAGCTCGAAGCTATCCTCGAACAGGAAGGAAAGGGCAAGGAAGATCTCTATCAGGAATGGCGTCCTTCGGTGGAAAAACGCCTGAAAAGCCGCCTCTTGATGAATGAAATGATCAAACAAGAAGGTATCGAGGTCACCGACGAGGAAGTGGATGAAGAACTCACCCGTATCGGCGAGGGAAACAACCTGAGTCTCGAGGATATCAAACAGCGCTACGAACAGGCCAATATGCTGAACTATCTGAAAAACGAGATTGCCGATAAAAAACTCTTCGATATTCTTATCGAAAAGGCCGATATCAAGGAAGGAAAAGAAATGAAATATCTGGACTTGGTGGAGCAGAATTCGTAGATTGAGAAACAAAGAGGTCAGCTATATGAATGAACAAATGAATACACTCGTCCCGATCGTCGTAGAACAAACAGGCGTCGGGGAGCGCTCCTACGATATATATTCCCGCCTATTGAAAGACAGGATTGTCTTCATCGACGGGGAGGTTGTCGATGTCACCTCTGATCTGGCAGTAGCCCAACTGCTGTTCCTCGAATCACAGGATCCGGACAAGGATATCAGCATCTACATCAACTCGCCCGGCGGTTCGGTCACAGCCGGCCTGGCAATCTACGACACCATTCAATACATCAAACCCGATGTACAGACTATCTGTATGGGTCAGGCCGCCAGCATGGGAGCCCTCCTTCTGGCAGGAGGTACGGCGGGCAAACGCCTGGTCCTCCCATCATCCCGGGTCCTAATTCACCAGCCCTGGGGCGGTGTGCAGGGGCAGGCCACGGATATCGGCATTCAATCCAGAGAAATCGTCCGGCTGAAACGGCTCATCATCAAGTATATGGCGAAACACACAGGAAAAACCGAGGCGACTATCGAAACCGACACCGAGCGGGACTATTTTATGTCCGCAGAGGAGGCCGTAAACTACGGAGTTGCCGATAAAGTACTTATGAGGGAAACGAATGAGCAAGAGTAAGCAGGAAAATGCAAAGGTATGTTCTTTCTGCGGAAAGAACGCTGATATGGTACGGCGTCTGATCGTCGGACCGGGAGTATATATTTGCGACCAGTGCGTTCATGCCTGTGTCAGGATACTGGAGGAAGAGGACAGCGCCATTACCTCCGAATTCATCCAGGATGTACCGACTCCACAGCAAATCAAAGAGCATATTGACCAGTATGTGATAGGACAGGAACGAGCCAAAAAGGTCCTCTCGGTAGGAGTATACAATCACTACCGGCGGATTACCCAGCAAAGCGATCTCGAAGAGGGCGTAGAGCTGGAAAAGGCCAATGTCCTGCTCATCGGACCGACCGGAACGGGGAAGACCCTCCTGGCCAAAACACTGGCTCAGAAACTCAAGGTCCCATTTGCTATCGCCGATGCCACGACTCTGACCGAAGCAGGCTATGTGGGCGAGGATGTAGAAAACATCCTGCTCAAGCTCATCCAGAATGCAGGGAACAACATCGCCGCCGCAGAACGGGGCATTATCTATATCGACGAGATAGACAAGATATCCCGAAAAGGCGAAAACGTTTCTATTACTCGTGATGTTTCAGGCGAGGGAGTCCAACAGGCCTTGCTCAAGATTATCGAGGGGACCGAAGCCTCTGTTCCCCCGCAGGGCGGACGCAAGCATCCCAACCAGGAGATGCTCAAAATCAATACCAACAACATTCTTTTTATCGTCGGCGGGGCCTTCGTAGGACTGGACAAGATCATCGAGTCCCGGGTTACCCAGCACCCTCTCGGTTTCGGCTCCGAAGCCAAGTCAATACACGAAAAAGACCTGGAAAAACTCTATTCCCAGCTTCATCCCGACGATCTGATTCAGTTCGGCCTCATTCCCGAATTTATCGGCAGAATGCCTATCCAGGTCAGTCTGAACGAGCTGAAAAAGGAAGATCTGGTACGTATCCTGACCGAACCCAAAAACTCTATCATTCGTCAGTACCAGGCCTCCCTCAAGCTGGAGGGGGTCGAGCTCATCTTCGAAGACGAGGGAATCGAGGCGATTGCCGAAAAGGCTATTGCCCAGAAAACCGGTGCCCGGGGACTGCGTTCCATTGTCGAAGGGATTATGCTCGACATGATGTATGACCTTCCCTCGATGGAAGGGAAAAAGAAGGTCACCATTTCCCGCAAGGTCATCGAAGAGGAAGTCAAACCCGAAATCCAGGTGATGAAAAAGACAGCATGAAACTCTTCCAGGCGGTAAAGGCACGTACCGGCCGCCGGGAAATGCCCATTGTTCCGCTCCAGGAAAAAATAGTCTTTCCCCATATGGTAACACCCCTTTTCGTCTACGCCGAAGGGCAGATCAAGGCGATCGACTCGGCGATGAAGGGCGATCGGGATATCTTTCTCGTTCCATTAAAAGAGGAAAAGAAAGAACCGAACATCGACGACCTTCACCCTTTCGGAATCGAGGCACATATCCTGCAGATGCTCAAACTGCCGGAGGGAGCGGTCCGGTTGCTGGTGGAGGGGCGAAGCCGCGGGAAGGTTGCCAAGATATTTCGAAGCGATTCGATGATGCGCGGGGTGATAGAACCGGCGGCCGAACAAACGCCGGAAGACGAATCGGTCGCCGGTTTGGTAAGAATGATTCACACCTCCTTCAAGGAATTTTCCGATGCCTACAAGAAACTCCCCCCCGAGGTAGTAAATTCGATAGAACGGGTGGAAGATCCTCTCAAACTTACCGACATGATTCTGGGGAATATGCCGATCAAACGGGACAAGAAACTGGAGTTTCTCAAACCCGGCGATCCCCTCAAGCGGATCGAAGAACTCGCCGTCACCCTCGAGAACGAGATCGAGCTCCAGAACCTGCAGAACAACATCAACTCCCGGGTCAAGAAACGGATGGAGAAGACCCAGCGGGAGTACTACCTCAATGAGCAGCTGAAAGAGATCAACAAGGAACTCGGAAAGGAAGAGGAAGACCCGACCGGCGCAGCCGAATTCCGGCGGAAAATCGAAGAAAAGGATCTGCCCGAAGAGGTGGAGAATCGTGTCGAAAAAGAGATCGTCCGGCTTTCAAAGCTGCAGCCCCTCTCCCCGGAAGCGGGGGTGCTCCGAACGTACCTCGACTGGATTTTCGACCTTCCCTGGTCCGAGCGCTCCGAGGACAACAAAGATATTGAACGGGCTGAACAGATCCTCGACGAGGACCACTATGACATGGAAAAACCCAAGGACCGGGTCCTCGACTTCATCGCCGTTCGGCAAATCCAGGAGCAGCTCAAGGGCCCCATTCTCTGCTTTGTCGGACCGCCGGGCACCGGAAAAACCTCTCTAGCCAAATCGGTCGCCCGGGCGCTGAACCGCAGCTTTGTAAGGATTTCCCTGGGAGGCGTCCGCGACGAGGCAGAAATCCGCGGCCACCGGAAAACCTATGTCGGGGCTTTGCCCGGAAAAATCATTCAGTCAATTCGCAAAGCCGGAAGCGCAAACCCGGTCTTTCTCCTGGATGAAGTAGACAAGATGAGCTCGGATTACCGGGGAGACCCGGCCTCGGCCCTTCTGGAAGTCCTCGATCCGGAGCAGAACAACACCTTCACCGATCATTACATGGAGGTCCCCTACGATCTTTCGAGCGTACTCTTTATCACCACGGCCAACTCGGCTCACAATATCCCCTATGCCCTCCGTGACAGGATGGAAACCATCGAAATCCCAGGCTACACCGAGTTCGAAAAACTCGAGATCGCCAGGCGCTATCTCATTCCCAAACAGCTGGAAGAAAACGGCCTCGGGCAGGCGGACATCAAGTTCCAGAAACCTGCCCTTCTCGGCGTCATCCGGAATTACACCATGGAATCGGGAGTGAGAAACCTCGAAAGAAATATTGCCAACATCACTCGGAAGCTCGCTCGAAAGGCAATAAAGGCCGAGGGCCCGGAGGGATTCTCTGCCGTCGTAACCGAAAGCAGCCTCAAAAAGTACCTCGGCCCTGTTCAGTATCAGGAAGACCTTCTCTATCGCGAACAGCGGCCGGGAATTGCCTACGGAATGGCGTGGACCGAGCTCGGGGGAACCCTTCTTCCTGTGGAGGCAACGTTGTTAGAGGGCAAAGGGAATGTTACCCTTACCGGCAGCCTGGGCGACATCATGAAGGAAAGTGCCGATATAGCGCTCTCCTTTCTCCGGACCAATGCACGCCGCTTCGGGATCCAGAGCGTCTTCGAGAACAAACGGGACATTCACATCCACGTACCCGAAGGCGCTATTCCCAAAGACGGCCCTTCTGCGGGAATCACGATCACTTCCGCAGTTCTCTCGGCAGCACTCGGGGTACCGGTCAAAGCTGATTATGCTATGACAGGCGAAATCACCCTCACCGGCAGACTTTTGGCTGTTGGGGGAATCAAAGAGAAGGTGCTGGCCGCTCACCGGATGGGCCGCACCCACATTCTCATGCCGGAAATGAATAAAAAGGACCGTGACAAAATTCCCCAGGAAGTGATAACATCCATTTCATGTGTGTTTGCCGGTTCGGCGGAAGAGGCGCTGCACCACCTCTTTCCGGATGAGCTGTTCCGGCGCTGACTTGCAAACCTGCAGGGAGATATAGGTATGAAACATCCACTTAAGGGAAGGTCCCTCCTCAATTTGGAGGATTTCAGTCCTGAAGAAATTCGTTACCTGCTCGACCTCTCGATGCGGGTCAAAGAGGAAAGCCGTTCAGGCGATGTGCAAAGCCGCTTTGCCGGAAAAACCCTGGCAATGCTTTTCGAAAAACGTTCCACCAGAACCCGGGCAGCTTTCGAAACGGCTTTCGGCGAAGAGGCAGGGCATCCGGTCTTTCTTTCCACGCAGGACATTCAGCTCGGAGCCAAGGAAACGATCGAGGATACGGCCAGAGTACTCGGCCGCATGTTCAGCATCATCGAGTTCCGCGGATTCAAGCAGGAAGTGGTCCAGGCACTATCTGATTATTCGGGTGTACCGGTAATCAACGGCCTGACTGATCTATACCACCCAACGCAGGCCCTCGCAGACATCATGACGCTCGAAGAGGAAGCCGGTCCGCTGAAAGGGAAAAAGCTTGCCTTTGTCGGTGACGGTCGAAACAACGTCTCCCGTTCGCTGATGATCATATCCGCAAAGATGGGGGTCGACTTTGCCGTCGGAGCCCCCACCTCGCTCCAGCCCGACCCCGAATTTCTTCGGCAGACAGAAATCTACCGAAGAAATTCCGGCGCCGCACTCCACGTTACAGACGATCCCCAAGCGGCGGTCGAGGGCGCTGATGCCGTATACACCGATGTCTGGGTATCTATGGGCGAGGAATCAGCCGAATCCGAACGGCTCTCTCTGCTCAAACCCTACCAGGTGAACGAGTCACTCATGAAGTCCAGTGGAAAAGACAGTACGATCTTTCTCCATTGCCTTCCGGCGGTCAAAGGGAACGAGGTAACTACCGGGGTTTTCGAGGGACCGGCGTCCCGGGTTTTCGAAGAAGCGGAAAACCGCAAACATACGATCAAGGCGGTTATGCTCGCAGTCCTCGGCAGCGAGAAATAAAATCGACTTGATTTTCACCGCAAGCAGACCCTATAATAGAGGGAAACAGGAGGCGGAGCATTGAGAAAGCTGCTGATATTCATACTGATTCTCGGATCTATAGTTGCTCTTACCCAGGCTACAGCTGAGGAGTCGGACTACTACGTAAAAACTGTTCAGGTAACTACAGTTTTTCCCCATTCCGAAGGATACCGGGTGATCTACCTCAAAGATAATATGGACTTTGCAGATCTCCATATCCCCCTCGACTGGACCAAAACGGAGCCGCCGAAGGCTGAGTTTGTTTTCGACACAGACCCCGCCTTTCCCTACATTTCGATTTTCTATAAAAACGGGGAATTCAGTCACGTCAGGCTCTATATGCGCAAGAGCATTAACCATTCCAGTTATGGAACGCCGAATCCGGCAATCGACCGCTCCGAGCAATTCGATATAGAAACGCTGGAGATAGAGTACTAACCAGGTCGAAGTCCCTCGACGGCGAGTCCGTATAGAAAGCCATCCGGAAGGTTTTCCTTTCCGGGTGGTTTTTTTGGAAACGCGATAGTAACCGGAAGTCAACCCAAAGCGGAGCTCCCAACACTCCCCGGCAGCTGAATTATTAGCAACCTATGATTGGAAAATGTTTATGAACCACAACGAAAATTTCACCGCACCACCATCCATCATGGAAGAGATAGAGAAAAGCCGGTCTGTTTTGCTGACAGGCCACACCGATCCCGACGGAGACTGCATAGGGTCTCAGCTCGCTCTTGCCTCATTTCTCAGGCGTCTGGGAAAAGAGGCCTATCCTCTGGCGGAGCTTCCTTTCCGCAGGGATGAAATCAATCCATTTCAAGAAAGGTTTCTGGAGAATATCCCGGACTTCAAAAAAAACCAGGAAGCCCACCCCGACCTCCTTATTGTCCTCGATGTCTCTACCCAGGAGCGCTTGGGGAGATTTGCCTCTCTTCCTGAACAATATCCGACTATAATAATTGATCACCACGCCTCCGGAACCCCCTTCGGCCGACACCAGTGGATCGAAGCCAGTGCGGCCTCTGTTACCCTGATGATTTATACCCTTATACAGGCCATGGGAGAAAAAATCGAGCCGGAGGAGGCCCAGTTTCTCTTCCTCGGACTGGCGACCGATACCGGGTTTTTTCGCCATCTCGATGAAAAAGGAGGCGCCGCCCTGAAAGCGGCAGGAGAGCTCACCTCATTCGGCGCTTCCCCAAAAGAGATCTATTCCCTGATCTATGGAAACCGGAGCTTGGCATCACGAAAATATTTAGGAAAGCTACTCGATCGGGCGGAGACAGTATATAATGGACAGGTGCTTTTTACCTACGAATACCTCAAGGACCAGCGCGAATTCGGCAAGGAAGAACGCGACTCGGACAGCCTCTATCAGCAGTTGTTCGGCGTAGCCGGAGTCGAAGTGGTAGCATACATCAGACAAGAGCAGTCGGACCGGTGTTCGGTGGGGCTGCGTTCGAAGCACCGGATCGATGTGGGAACTCTGGCCCGAGAATACGGCGGAGGAGGTCATCCCCGTGCCGCCGGCTTCGAAACCGGCGGGTCCGTACGATCCGTACGAAATTCGCTCTATCAACACCTGGCACAAGTGAGTGATTTCACTGAAGGAGAATCCATATGAGTCTTATCGGTGTAATGACGTCAGATGACAGCCTGAGCAAACTCGTTCTGGAACAACTCAGCGACCAGAAACATCATTTCCTTCACGTTATTTCGAATGATGAGGATATTACCGAGTTTTTGAACTTCAGTTTTCCCGAACTTATCATTGTGGATTTTTCCGACCCCTCTCTCGACCTGGAGAGCTTACTCGTCAGTATCCGGGAAGACGGCTGGCTCCATACCTTCGGAATTATCGGGATTTACGACCGGGGATACACAGACGAGGACAACCTCCATGAACGCCTCACCGCCCTTAATGTAATCACACTTCTCGACAGGATGCAGG